>JAYUXX010000053.1:0-5617 GCA_043752765.1 Saprospiraceae bacterium
GTGGATGGTACATTTGATGATTGTCAGCGGCTCGTGAAAATGGCATTCATGGATCTCGAATTGAGAACAATGATATCCATAACAAGTGCGAATTCGATCAATCTTGCAAGATGGCTTCCCCAAATGGTATTTTATGGTATAGCCTTTAAAGAAATCTTACAAAAAGAAATTGAACCTGTCCTGTGTGTACCGAGTGGAAATTATGGAAATATTACTGCAGGAATTTTGATGTATCAAATGGGGTTTCGTTTTCAGAAAATGATCGCATCACATAATGAGAATGATACCATTCCGCGTTTTTTGAAAAATGGTACTTACCATCCCTATAAAACTGTTCAAACGTTTGCCAACGCAATGGATGTAAGTGATCCAAGCAATTTTGTTCGGCTACAATACTTATGGGATAGCGATAAAATCAATTCGAGTGAAATTTTTTCGGCAGAATCAGTTTCAGATGATCAGATACTGCATGCCATTCGGGATTGTTGGGACAAGCATAATTATTTGCTTGACCCGCATACAGCTACAGCCTGGCATGTTTTAAATCAAAATGGTGCAAAAGGAATTATTTTTTCCACTGCTCATCCCTATAAATTCGAGGACATAATTAATGATGCACTTGGCTTCTATCCTGAAGAATGGAGGAAGGCTCAAACGTCCACATCTAACAGGTCGGTTAGAATTCCCGTTGATTATCAGACTTTAAAAGCATTTTTGCTAGAAGAGCCTCCTTATAGTCGTAAATAAAAAAACCACCTCATTCCGAAGAGTGAGGTGGATCTCAGATTGGTTTTAACAGATCGCAATGGCGATTTCCCTTTATAGTACAAATAGCATACCAAAAAAGAGGTTATCTCAATTGTAGGAAAATAATGCATCTTTGTCGCCCCCATGGTATCTGATACAGAAAAATATGATCTTCGAGGAGCCTCATCCTCAAAAGCAGAAATTCATCAGGCTATCCGTAATCTTGATAAAGGATTATATCCAAATGCTTTCTGTAAGGTTTTACCTGATGTAGCTGGCAGCAACCCCGATTATTGCAATATAATGCATGCAGATACGGCAGGCACAAAAACCAGTCTTGCGTACCTCTATTGGAAAGAAACAGGAGATATTTCGGTTTGGAGAGGAATTGCCCAGGACGCTCTTGTCATGAATATAGATGACATGGCTTGCACGGGGATGATAGATGATATCTTGATTTCTTCCACCATAGGCCGAAATAAACATCTTATTCCCGGAGAAATAATCGAAGAAATCGTTGAGGGAACACTTGCCTTTGTCAACCGGATGGAAGAGCGAGGTGTATCTATCAAACATGCCGGGGGAGAGACAGCAGATGTCGGCGATATTGTACGCACGATTGATGTAGGTGTGACGGCTTTTGGTCGAATGCACAGAAAAGATCTCATTATTAACCAGATTAAGCCCGGAGCAGTCATTATTGGCCTCGCCTCAGATGGTCAAGCTAATTATGAAGATGAATACAATAGTGGAATAGGGAGCAATGGTCTTACGTCTGCCAGACATGATATGTTGCACGTGAGCTATGCCACCAAGTATCCGGAAAGCTTCAGTCATGAAACAAATCCTAAATTCATTTATAATGGTCCCTGGCGCGTAACTGACATTGTTGAAGTGAATGGAAAACCCATTACAATCGGTAAACTTCTATTATCACCTACCCGAACTTACCTGCCAATTCTAATGCCGATCATCCGGGAGTATCGACAAAGTCTGCAAGGAATTATTCATTGTACTGGAGGTGCCTACAGCAAAGTCTTGAAATTTATTTCTCCAGGCGTGGCTGTTCATATTGAGTCTGTGCCACCAACTCCCATATTATTTGAACTGATACGGGCGGCTTCTGAAACCTCATTGTCAGAGATGTACAAAGTATTCAATATGGGTATCCGTATGCTGCTGTTTGTTGACAAAAAATCTGCTTCTGCTATCCTTAATCTTGCTTCTGCATTTGGTATAAAAGCATATGCAATGGGGGAAGTAAGAAGATCCAATGAAGAGGCTAAAGTATTCATCAATACAGGTGACGCAGCAGAACCAACTGTGCAATACTAATCTTTGCCTTCCTCCTGGAATTAAATTTCAGATCAACTATCCCGGACTTCCTTTAGTACAACATTCAGACTACTATTCAGCCTTCTTTATTCTTAATTCATCTTTACAAGCCGTTCAACCAGAATTCCACTTTTTGAACGAAGCATAACAAAGTAGATTCCTGCAGGAAGATCCTCTGTTTGCACTGGATGTTGAGACACACCTGAAGGCACAAGCAAAGTGTTTCTTGAAAACACATGTCCAGTGGCATCCGAGATGCTCAATTCGGCTTCGAAATTTTCAATAGAAGTGAGTGATAGATACGTGAGGCCATTTGATGCGATCGGATTTGGACTTAAAACATACTCATTGATCTCTCCGATTTCATTGACACCAACACCAGTACCTACCCTGAATGTTTGTGTAGGACTATAACCTGCGCATGTACGCGTTTCATTATAAGGCCACACTCTCCAGTGGTAGACAATATTGGTAGGAAGTTCATCGAGGATTAACTGAGATTCTGTGACAAAATATTTCTGGGGATCAAACGTAAAGTTTGGAAATCGATCTACCATCACGAGATAGTTAGTAGCTCCCGGAGTATCCTCCCAATCCAAAAGAATATTTGTAAATCCTGGAGTTATAGCTCCACCTATAGGCGTAATGTAAATGACAGGAGCTTCTATAGAATCCAACTCAGGGACTTTATTAGTCCGCAGATAAGCGCGTTGTGGTGTGAAGAAATCATTGTTCATCAGGTTTTTTTGTGTCTGTGTAAAAACCCATGAATCACAATCGCTGTAATAGGACATATAATTATTCGTGATGGGGGTGATGATCTGACCGTTTTTGTCTTTTACGGAAGTATTTGGTGCACAATCATTTTGGTGGAGAAATCCAATATTATAATCTGGTGGGGTATCGCAAATTCGGTCTGCGGCTGTCAGACAGTTCGAACCATTTTGGAGTTCGATTGCCATAGACCCTCCTCCTCCTTCACATGGAAGGGTAAAATCCATATTTACCGGATTGCCATAGTCTGCAGTTGTGTACGGTTTGCATTCCCAACCGGCGTGAGGGTGTGGAAGGCTAAAAAAATGTCCGATCTCATGCGCTAGCGTATTCGTTGCACCATTAATTTCTCCTCGTCTTGAAACGATCCAATCTTCCTGTGGGTCGTAATAAGCAAGAACAGTACCCGGTGTTCCGCCACCATTATCTGCTTTATTCGTAATAAAAACATTGAGGGAGTTATTATCCTGTCTGAGGCGCATCTGAACAGTGGCTGCAGAAGACGAAGGGGTCTCATATACACTGGTGTTATCAAAATAATTGAGGTGATCAATGTAAAAAAATGCGCTCTGATCAGCGTATTGTTCATTGAGACTGCATAACTGACGGAAGACATCTTCTTCCTGAATACGACCGGTACCATCACTTTTAGCCACGAGGTGGAAGGTTACGGGTATATATCTTAAAACACCACGCTCAATCACAAGATTGAGGTTTCTATTAAAATCGACACGTTCGAGAAGTGTTTGCTGTGGAGTTCCACATATCTGGGCGGAAGCAACATTGACCAACAGGATGCAGAAAACGAAAAATAACAATCTTGGCATGTGAAAATTTCTTTATGAATTCTAAAGATACTGAATGAATTGTCCGGGCTTCTAAACAGGATGTGAATTCTTATTAGTTTTGCCGACATATTATTGAATTCCCTATCATCAATCCACTATTATGTCTAAAGTTACAGTCGTAGGTGCCGGAAACGTAGGTGCCACGGTGGCTAATGTATTAGCCCATCAAAACATTGTGAATGAGCTTGTACTGCTTGACCTCATGGGCGATCTCGCCAAAGGCAAAGCGCTTGACATCTGGCAACAAGCCTCTATCGATGAATATTCAACCCGTCTTAAGGGTACAGGGGACTATGCGGATACCGCAGGCTCTGATATTGCTGTCATTACTGCGGGTGTACCCCGCAAACCTGGAATGAGCCGGGACGACCTGATTTCTACGAATGCCAAAATCGTTTCCTCCGTTACTAGATCCATTCTCCAGTATAGCCCCGATGCTATCCTGATCATAGTTTCTAACCCGCTGGATGTAATGACATATGCTGCTCATGTAGTATCTGGTCTTCCGTCGCATAAAGTATTCGGGATGGCTGGAGTTCTGGATACCGCCAGGTATAGGGCGTTTTTAGCTGAAGCACTTGATGTGTCACCGCGAGATATTCAGGCCATGTTGTTGGGTGGTCATGGCGATACTATGGTGCCACTTCCCCGATATACTACAGTCTCTGGTATCCCTGTCACTGAAATGATCGATCCTACTGCTTTAGATGCCATTGTCGATCGTACAAAAAAAGGTGGAGGCGAGCTAGTTCAATTAATGGGAACTTCAGCTTGGTATGCTCCGGGAGCAGCAGCTGCTCAAATGGTGACTTCAATCCTTCGAGATGAAAAAAGAATTTTACCATGTTGCATCAAGATGGAAGGGCAATATGGATTGAACGATGTGTATGTGGGTGTTCCGGTGAAACTCGGAAAAAATGGAATTGAATCAGTAATTGAGTTGAAATTGACGCCAGAGGAAATGGCTTCGTTACAAGAGTCTGCAGGGCATGTACGCGAAGTGATGGGTGCATATGATGCTTTGGGCCTGAACTAGGTTAAAAGAGTATCAGGTTTCAACAGGGAAAGTTATAAAAGTGAATGGGGGGCAATGGCAATAGACAACAATAAAATAGTAGTCGCACTGACGACAGTCAATGATCCTTTGACGGGTCAGGACATTATCAGTAGGCGCATGGTTTCGGACTTTCGGATTGAAGGGAATCAGGTGCAGTTTATGTTGGCCACAGCGGATATGCCTGAGGCTCAAAAATCTAGTTTAAACTTTGCATGCATCCAGGCTATCCAGGAAATTTATCCCGAGGCTGAAGTTCACATTCACATGCAACGTGGGGAGAAAGAAGGGACTACTCAGAGTCCGCTACCCCATGTTAAAAACATTATTGCCGTTGCTTCTGGTAAAGGTGGTGTAGGGAAGAGTACGATTGCCATAAATCTTGCATTAGGGCTCAAACAGCTGGGCTTTAGAACAGGACTTATTGACGCTGATCTTTATGGTCCATCTGCGCCTACTATGTTGGGCTTACAAGGTGAGAGACCGAAGGTGCAAGTGGTACATGGTTCTCATAAAATCATACCATTAGAAGCATATGGAATTCCCGTGATGTCAATTGGATTTGTCGTAGAACCGGAACAAGCGGTTGTTCTTCGAGGTCCAAGATTGGCAGGCATTATCAAACAATTTATTCGGGATACAATTTGGCCTGAGCTTGATTATCTGATCATCGATCTTCCTCCGGGAACAGGGGATATCCAGTTGACTCTGGTTCAGACGGTCCCACTGACCGGAGCAATATTAGTCACAACACCTCAGGAACTGGCAGTGGTAGATGCAGTGAAGGCAATGAATATGTTTTTACTTGATTCTGTCAACGTCCCGATTATTGGGGTCGTTGAAAATATGTCATGGTTTA
>JAYUXX010000054.1:0-12907 GCA_043752765.1 Saprospiraceae bacterium
ATTCCTTAATTTTGAATATGAGCGGTATTAAGACCGATATGCTGATTATTGGGGCAGGTCCTGTCGGACTATTTACAGTTTTTGAAGCAGGTCTGCTTAAAATGAGGTGTCATCTGATTGATGTTTTGCCTCACATTGGAGGTCAGCTGACCGAAATTTATCCAAAAAAGCCTATCTACGATATTCCCGGCTATCCTGTTGTGATTGCAAATGATCTGATTCAAAATCTCCGAAAACAAATAGAGCCATTTAATCCAACCTTCACCTTGGGTGAAAAAGCGGAAACAATCGAACGATTAGACGATGGATCATTTAAGCTGACCACAAGTGCAGGATCATTGATCGAATCCAAAGTCATTGTAATTGCAGGAGGATTGGGTTCTTTTGAGCCTCGTAAGCCACCCATTCCCGGAATTGATAGATATGAAGGCAAGGGTGTTGATTATTTTGTTAAACAGCCCGAAACCTATCATAATAAGCGAATGGTGATCGCCGGAGGAGGCGACTCTGCACTAGACTGGACAATTGAATTGGCAAAGGAAGCAAAATTAATTACCCTGATCCATCGAAGAACCAGTTTTAGAGGGGCACTTGACTCTGTGGATAAGGTTATGGAGCTTGTAAAGGATAAAAAAGTAAACCTTATAACAGATGCCAGTGTCATCGAATTGGAAGGATTTGGCAAAATCGAAGCTGCAATTGTAGACCAGGGAGGTTCACGGTTGCGTGTTGAAACTGACTATTTTATTCCGTTATTTGGATTGACACCTAAATTAGGTCCGATTGCTGAGTGGGGTTTAGGATTGGACAAGCATGCAATACTTGTTGACCCATTGGACTGCAGCACGAACATTAATGGGATTTTTGCCATTGGAGATATCAATACGTACAAGGGAAAACTCAAATTGATATTGTGCGGCTTCCACGAGGCCACTATGATGTGTCAGGGAGCTTTTCATCATATTTATCCGGATCAGCGGCTTTCTTTTAAGTATACGACGATCACAGGAATTGAAGGGCTGGCTGAATCGCCTTCCGTCTAGACACTTAGTTGAATAGGGTGAAGAATGTTAAATTCGGTTAACCACCGGTTTCCTGTCGAAGTTTTTTGATCTGGCTGTCCCAAAGGCGTCGCAGGTCGTCGACTTCTTTCTCTGCACTGAAGTCAGTGATCTCAAGAACGGTTTCTTCGGTCACGCGGGAGAGATACATTCTGAATTCAAGGTATTCGTAACGAGGGGCGCCTTCCCAACGGAAACGAAGTCTTTCTTCTTCAATATCATCGACTACTTCTGCATTTTCCTCAGTGCCATCCCAGGTGAATGTGTAAATTTCACTGTTGATATCAACACCATCACAAAACCACCGGACCAGACAGGCTGGAGTGGTCAAAAATTTATAGAGGATAGCGGGTGAGGCTTTAAAAATATATTCCAGGTCTACGGGTATTCGCTTCATAACTAAATCCTGTCGGGGCTTCATCAATTGTCTCAGCGTTGCAGGAGGGCGTAAATAAAATAGAATTCCTGAATATAACAAACCAATTGAACTTTTTTTACAACACAGACATTAATTCTTTTTTAACCTTTTCCCTTGAGAACCCAAGGTATGTTTACATCTTACGCCATCACAAGTAAGAGAAAATGAGGGGTTTAAAAAATGAAAATAATGTTATGGGAGGTGAGGAAAATACGTACTTTTGCGCCTCTTTTGATGGAGTTTTCAAATAGGTACGTTTTTTGTCGGCAATATTGTCCTGAACTTTAATAATGAATAATTTGCCATGAGGCAGCTTAAAATAACCAAATCGATTACAAACAGAGAGAGTCAATCTCTTGAAAAATACTTACAGGAGATCGGTAAGGTTGACCTCCTTACCCCTGAAAAAGAAGTAGATCTGGCCAAAAGGATCAAACAAGGTGATCAGATTGCCCTTGAGACCCTGACAAAAGCTAACCTGAGATTTGTTGTTTCTGTGGCGAAACAATATCAAAATCAGGGACTGTCGCTAAGTGACCTTATCAATGAAGGCAATCTCGGTTTGATCAAAGCTGCACAGCGATTTGATGAGACCCGTGGATTTAAGTTTATTTCCTACGCTGTCTGGTGGATTCGTCAATCCATCCTTCAGGCGTTGGCAGAACAATCCCGTATTGTCCGCCTCCCACTGAATAAGGTTGGGTCATTGAATAAAATCAATAGGGCTTTTTCCCAATTAGAACAGGAATTTGAGCGTGAACCTTCCTCTGAAGAATTGGCGACCATTCTTGAAATATCAGCTGATGAAGTTGAAACTACACTAGGAGTCGCTGCAAGGCACGTATCCATGGATGCACCCTTTGTTGACGGTGAAGACAATTCACTTCTGGATGTTCTGGAAAACCCCAATACACCTGGTACTGACGCAGGTTTGGAATATCTCGATTCACTACGCAGGGAAATTGACAGATCACTTGGAACATTGACTGACAGGCAAGCGGATGTGATCAAATTGTATTTTGGTATCGGTGTAGAGCACCCACTATCCCTTGAAGATATTGGAGACAGGTTTGGTCTTACACGTGAGCGTGTGCGCCAGATCAAGGACAAAGCCATCAATAAACTTCGTTCTGCCAGCAGAAGTAAACTTTTGAAGCATTATCTGGGAGCGTAATCCATAGATTCTAAATAAAAAAAAAGGCCATCCAGATTTGAATCAGGATGGCCTTTTTATATGATTGAGGTTTTACAACCTTTGTTAATTAATGCTTCTCGTCTAGTTTGTCAAGATATTGGAGGTTATTCAGATCAAGGGCTTTGGCAAGTTTGCCAATTTTCTTGAGGTCGATATTACCCAGAAAACTAAGTAAAGCAAAGTTCTTTTCTCCCCCCACAATCATCAATAGTTCTTCTACTACGTCGCCTTTGTCTTTGACCATGAATCGGACATTCTCACCATTTTCCCTGGCTGTGAGCAGAAGTTCGTAATCATTTGTACTGATAGTCTTAAGGGCTTCATTATAGTATTGGAGGGCATTTTGTTCGGTGTGCAGAATACGTAGGCCTTTCATGCTGCGGATAACTTCCTGCACTTCCGGTTCCATGTCCTCAATCTGGATTTTAGCAACCATGCCGAACATTTTAGGACTGATGTAGACAGCACTAAAGCGTGCGTCATCGACATATTTGCTGAAGTATTTCATGATCGCATCTTCCTGTGCAATAGAGGCGAGTGAAGAAGCCATGATGACGAAAAAAGAAAGAATTAGAGATTTCATGATTTGTGGTTAAGTATGAAAGTGATAAGATTTTTTATTTAAACATTTCGGCGTATACGCCGGCTTTTTGAATATTGACAAGGGCTTCATTTTGAGATTTATTTAGTTTAGAAGAAACGAAGGCAAGTGCCTGCCGAACTTCTTCATAGGCTTCATAAGGATCTTCAAAAGTTTCAGCCATTTGTTCTTGTGCAGTGACTTGCTGACTGTAATTCCAGACTCCAAATGCGGAGAAAGCGAAGATCAGAACAGCAGCAGCACTGGCCAACCACCTGTAAAGAGGGCGTACCGTTGCTTTAGATGCATTTAGCGTTTGTTTTAAATTGTAAGCATCTATATCATCGATAGAAAGCATACTTTTTTGTTTGCGTGCTTCTGAGATGAAAGCGAAATATTGAGCTTCAGGTCCATGAAGGTGTGTACGCTCATTCAGGATCTGATCTTCCTCAAGTAAAGTAGTCTCAGCATTCCAGTATTTCTCAATTAGTTTATTGTCCATGGTATTATGATTGGTATAATCCAAAAGTGTTGATCTTACTTAACATGCGTTGTATATGTTTCCTTGCCCTGAAGAGGCTTACCTTGACATCATCAAGATTGTAACCTGTCATTTGGCAAATTTCATCGTAAGTCATCTGCTCGATTTCCCTTAAATGAAATACAGTTCGTTGTTTTTCCGGCAGCTGATTAACGCACGAAGTGAGTTGTGACATTAGGTCAGCGTTCTCCATTTGTTTATCAGGAATAGGGGCACTATCACTGATCGTAAAAGCTTCGTCGATGTTCACCTGGTTGTCTTTCACCTTACGAAGAATATCAAGAGCCCTGTTTCGGGTCAGAACCATCATCCAGGCTTCCAGGTTTTCAATTTCATCTGCTTCCTGGCGCTTCTGCCAGAGCTTGTACATGACATCCTGAACAACATCCTCAGCGGCTTCCGCTTCTTTTACAAAGCGCAAAGCATACCGGTACAGCTTATCCTTCATCTTGTAGAAGACAGCTTCGTATTGTTCAGCATTCATTTCAGGTGTATTGACGAGCTAATACAGATTTTGTTACAAACCATAACTCTTTTTTCAGGAAGATTTAACATTTATAAAGCCATTGACCACATGTATCCATCGCCAATATGTAGGATAGAAGATATATGATCTTTTAGTATGAAATTGAGAAAGGCATTCAAGGAAGTTTCATTAGAACGTTCGAACGGTCAACCTGTGAATAGTTATCATGGGTCGCATATTCCAATGCAAAATTTCACTTAAGAAGATTTTATTCTTGTGCGGCTGCTTTCTGGATATTTTCTAGATCGATCCGAATTTTGTACAGGTCATTGATTAAAGAAGAGAGATCGTTTGTTTCTTGTTCAAGCAGTTCATCAAATTTTTTAAACTGCTCATCCATTCTGAATTTAATGCTTTCAGTATAGGTATATAATTCTAGTTTTAAATCCTGCTCTAAACGATTCCTTCCTTTCTGCATTTCAGCCTTGTATTGTTTGATCACTTTTCCTCGTTGAAGACCAAGTGTAATTCCCGCTACAATAAACCCAAGGGCAGTTAGAACACCTCCTGTAATATCGAAGACCATACCTTGTGTTACCGCAGCCAATATAATTCCAACTACAGCAATACCACTTCCTGCGGCGACATTTGTCCCGACTTGCGTGTCTGTATCAATTAGTCCTCTGGGAGTAAAATTTTCTGTTTTATTCAAAAAAATTTCGAATGCTTCACGAAGTTCTCTCAATATATTTTGTCGTCGCTGCGCTATCTCAGAAAAAATAGCATGATCATTAGCGAGTATGGTTTTACTATTCCGGATTTGCAAATCAATAGTATGTGCCATCTGTTGAATGCTTTCTGCCAGGTCCAGAACCCGATCATTGATCTTATCCTGCATCCCCGTACCAAAATCAGCTTTCAACCTATTTGTGAAATCTTCAAGCCAGGCTTTTAGTGACTGGGATTTTGAAAAAACAGATACAATTGAGCGTTTAAGTACAGGAAAGAATGAAAGACCTGAATCGAGTTCATCTTCATATTTTCCAGAAACCCGGTCATATGCACTCATGAGATTTTCAACCAGTATATCCGATTGATGTTTGGAACGTTGTCCGTGTTCGGTGAGGGTCCATTTGATGTCTTCGCGGAATTTCACATCTGCATCATGTTGTTCTTTGCGAAGATCAAGACCCGCTTGAAGTTTTTCTATTATGTTTTGTGATGTTTCAGAAAGTCCGATCAATTTGTGTTTTTGAGCCCTGCCTCCTGTCACATGATCAAGAATGAATTTTTTCAACGGTGCAAATCCGCTTTGTTCTGCATGACCCAGTAATTCATCCTTAGCAGATACCGCAAAAGTGATAGGGTGCGAGATTCCCTTCTCTTTCGCATATTGATCTACACCTGCCATATTGATTGCAAGGTCAGGCGCATCCATGAGATCCTTTTGTTGCAGCACAAAAACTATTTTTTTATGCCATTCTGCATGTATAAAATTGAAAAAATCCCATGCAGATTGCCGGTAAGGATTCTTTGCTTCAAAAACAAAAACAATGAGATCCGCACCCGGAATAAATCGTTCTGTAATTTCCTGATGATGTTGAATGATTGTATTGGTGCCGGGCGTATCTACGATTGCAATGTCACGCAAAATCTCATTTGGCTGATAGATCCTTTTGAGATAAGGACTTACTTCTTCGATTTTAAACTCATCACCATACATTATTTGTTGAATGGTATCAGTCATAGGGGAGGGCGCTACTGCACACAATTCAGGATCTCCCAGCAATGCATTTATAAAAGAACTTTTTCCGGCTTTGACCTCCCCTACGATCACAAACATAAAAGGCTCTTCTATCCGGTCACGGAGATCAGCGAGGATTCTTGCTGTATCAGGATGATTGATTCGGTGAGTAAATTGTTGGAGCCTTTGAAGCACTTGCTTCAATTTATTTTTAAGGTCCTGAATTTTCTGATCTATAACACTCAGCATGATGGTAGATAAAGTTGATTAGCATATCGAGCCAGGTAATCATAAGTGCCCGGCCCGAGGTGGCAAAGTACATCCAAGATACTTAGGTTTGGAAGATGAGAGTTGTGCAAACGATGGACCTGGTCATATTCGAGGTGCTTTGGAAGGGAAATGCTGATATGGCCAGCCGGAACACCTTGTCGCAAATCAATTACCAACCCGGAATATTTCGATTCATAATTGGTTGTGAATCCAAATTGCCATCTACCGGGAATTGTCTGGATTAAAAATTGAATTATGGCAAGATTAAATTCCCACAATCTTGCTGGGTTAGAAAAATATAAATCTTTTAAATCCATTTCAATTTCGCTAAAAAATGCAGTCCTTCCATACGCGGCTTGGATGCTGTTGAAATGCACACGATGCCAAGGTTCGTCATAAGATATTTCAACATGTGTGATTGGCATTTGACTATGCTTGCCTTTTCTCAACGGAACAGATAGGATCAATGATTTTTCGGGCCCCAGAATAGCTGTTTTATTTCGCCACGACCTCTTCTGAAAATTTTCATAAGATTCAATCAGGATATCACCATGGTGAGCCCAGTGAGCGAAAAATTCTATAGAAGGTATATATTGGCATCCCACGATACAAGCAGTCATACGGGTATTTTAGTGTGTAAATGTAATCCTGATGTCCGAAGATATTTATTGGAAAAAATATGCTGAAAGGTTTAAAACGTTTCCGCGTTTGGTTGAGGAAGAAATCAACCCGGACGTTTCACTGATTATTTGTATTCCTGTTTGTTGCGAGACGAAGATTCTCGACACCCTTATATCACTGACTGGATGCGAGCATTCGGAGATAAGTATTGAAATCATCCTTCTTTTCAACAAGAATTCTTATATGACTTCAGATGAGATCATTGCTCATGATCAATCATGGGACCAATGCTCAGATTGGGTAAAGAGTGAAAAATATAAATGGATGCAGGTCTTACCCGTATATGTAGAAAATATGCCTGATCCAAAAGGCGGAGTAGGATGGGCAAGAAAACTCTGTATGGATGAAGCTGCCCGACGTTTAAGTAAAGAAGGTTTAATGCTTTGTCTGGATGCGGATTGTACAGTGTCAACAAATTATTTAGAAGAAATTATCAACCAATTTCACTCTCATCCCGGGTATGAGGCGGCCTCTATTTATTTTGAACATCCGCTGGGAAATCTAGACGTAAAAGAACACAATGCTATAGTTCAGTACGAACTGCACTTGCGATATCTCGTTCATGCACAACGCTGGAGTGGGCATCCATTTGCATATCAAACTGTAGGTTCATCCATGGCTGTACGGCGTAATGCTTACTTGAGTCAGGGAGGAATGAACACAAAACGTGCCGGTGAAGACTTTTACTTTTTACAAAAATTCATTGAGACAGGAAAATTATTTGAAATACGTGGTGTAACTGTTTATCCATCGTCACGCATTTCAAATCGCGTTCCATTTGGCACCGGTAAGGCTATGAATCAAATAATGAACACCAATGAGTGGTTCACTATCAATTTTGAAATCTTTGCCTTGATAAAGCCTCTTTTCGACTCACTGGAAACGCTTACTCGGGCAAACGGAGCAGCTGTCACGAGTCAAATAATATTAGAACAGCTATTGGATCTGAATGAGAGCCTAATTCTTTTCTTAAGCGAAATCGGATTTCAAAAAACAATTGAGGAAATCCTTTTACAAACCAATTCGAATGTGGCTTTTGCGAAACGATTTTTCCGATACTTTAATTCTTTTCAGATGATTCGGTATATGCATTATATGCGTGACATTTCGTTTCCGAACGTTCAGATCGAAGAAGCCATGCTACAATTATTTTTGAAGAATGGATATAAAGGCAATACTCCATTAAATGTATTGGAATACCTGTTAATTATGAGGGAAATGGACATGCGAGAACCTGCCCTCAGTTCAGACATCCCATTCATTAGCGGGTAAGGAAGTCAGAGGGAGAAGTGCCAAAAAAGTTTTTACCTGAAAACTTCACTTGAAACGAACAAATCACTCTGCTACCGAAAGATCTCAGTTTGCGCAAAGTGAAATGAAGCTTCACCAAGTGCATTTTCATCGGAATCCGACCCATGCACAGCATTTTCCCCAATATTCTTGGCAAAGAGGGCACGAATGGTCCCCGGAGCTGCTTTCGATGGGTCAGTGGCTCCTATAAGGGTTCTGAAATCTTCTACAGCATTGTCTTTTCGGAGAACAATGGCTACAATGGGACCTGAGGACATAAATTCCACCAACTCACCAAAAAAGCCTCTCTCGCGGTGAATTTCATAAAATTCGCCTGCTTTTTCCGATGATAGTTTTGTGTACTTCATTGCAATTATTTCAAAACCTGCGCTATTCATCTGCGCGAGAATTGCGCCTATATGGCCTGCTGCTACTGCATCCGGCTTGATCATGGTAAATGTAAGATTTCCTGACATGGGTTATTTTTAGGATGATGATTTTTGACTGATTGGGGCGCAAATTTAGCACATTTGTTAGTATGTAAATAAAGTAAGACCTTTGCGCCCTGCAAAAAATGAGTTACACGAAATGAATTCACTGCATCAATTGATTCGTCAGCCTTCTCGCGTGGTGATTGTCACCCACAAGAACCCTGATGGCGATGCCCTGGGTTCTACCCTGGCTTTAGCTGCGGTACTCAACCGGCTTTTGCATAATGTTACGGTGGTCCTTCCCAACGAATACCCTCCTGTATTCAATTTCCTTTCCGGAATTGATAAGGTCGTAATTGGAGAAATGCGCCCGGATGAAGCTGTTGCTGCATTTGAAAAGGCAGATATCATCTTTTGTCTTGACTTCAACTCCCTGGATCGGATAGATCGTTTTGGGCTGGATGTCATGGCATCACCAGCATTGAAAGTGCTGATCGACCATCACATTGATCCGGAGCCTTTTGCGGATCATATCATTTCAGAGCCTAAGGCTAGTTCTACTGCAGAATTACTGTATGATTTTTTGCTTGAGATGGGGCTTGAAAAATATATTGATGTGCCCGTAGCGGAAGCGTTGTATACTGGAATATTAATGGATACCGGGTCTTTTAGGTACGGCACGAATTCAAGAGTTTTTGAAATCGCATCTGCTCTGAAGAAAATCGGCATGGATGATTACATGCTGCAGATCCGATTGTTCAATAGTATGACGGAGAAGCAATTAAAATTGCTGGGTCATTGTCTTGCGAATCGAATGGAACTTATGTCTGAGTTTCAGGCTGGCATTATCTGGTTAACGAAAGAAGACTACAAAACCTGGTCGATTGGCCGGGGTGATACAGAAGGGATTGTTAATTATATTCTGATGGTACGCAACATGAAGATGGCTGTGTTCATCTCGGAACAACAAAATGTTACTAAACTATCATTCCGCTCTAAAGGAAATATTAATGTGCAGGAAATTTGCCATCAGTATTTCCAGGGGGGCGGACATAGAAATGCGTCAGGGGGTCAAATGAAAGCCTCGATTGAGGAGACTCTTGCCAAAGTCAAAGAGATTATTCCACTCACAATGAATGCTTATCAACTACAACATGAACAATAGACTACTTTTTTCGCTTTTCAGCCTCCTCATACTTGCAGGATGCTCCTCTGAAGGTCGCCGGTTAAAAACAGAATCGGGATACGAATACCAAATTGTCCGTAAAGGTTCTGATGAACCTATTCCGGTCAATAGCTACCTCTTCTTCAATATGTCCTTAATGGCAGATGATTCCTTATTGCAGTCTACATCTACAATGGGAAAACCTTCTGTTTTGAAATTGATGGAAGACAACAAGAACTATGGCCAATTAGAACCCTTAATTGATCTGATGGCTACATTGCACGAAGGAGATAGTTTACTCTTTTTCTTCCCACTTGATTCGTTTGACAACAAACCACCGGCTTTTGAAGGTATCACAGGACCTTTGGTGTACCATGTAAGTATCGTAGATGTGATGAATGAGGCAGACTTCCAAACACATTCAGATTCTATTCAAAAAGAACTGGATGCTGTAAAGCAAGTTGTTAGAGATCGTCTTCCTGAGATTGAATCAAAGGTTAAGACCAATTACGATGCCTTTAAAAAAGGTGACTTGAAAGATCAAATCAAAACTACAGCTTCTGGTCTACGATATGTTATCCACGAACAAGGTGATGGACCGCTACCGGTAAAAGGAGATCAAGTATCTGTGCATTACTATGGTATGTTAGATGCAGATGCGAAGGAATTCGATACATCATTCAAAGCAGGACAACCTTACCAATTTCCATTAGGTATGGGCCAGGTAATACCAGGATGGGATGAAGGTATTTTATTGCTGAATAAGGGTTCAAAAGCAACCTTATTTATACCAGCTTCATTAGCCTACGGCGCTGCAGGCTCACCTCCAATTATTCCTGAGAACGCAGATTTGATTTTCTACGTAGAAGTAGAGAAATAGTAAGATTCTAAAATAGCTCTGTTATGTTTCGATATAGCAGGGCTATTTTATTTATACGAGTTTAACAAAGCATTTAATATGACAGTTGATCAATTTGCAAATCTTCAGACCCGCGTGGAAGTCTTAGGGAGGTATCTTTGACGTTGCGAGGCGACAAATACAATTAGAAGAAAAAGAGGAATTAACTCTCGACCCTGATTTCTGGTCGGATAGCGAACGTGCCCAGGCCGCGCTTAAAGAAATTAAAACGCACAAACACTGGATTGCACATTTTAAAGGCATCAAAACGGTTGTTGATGACTTAGGTGTCATGCTCGAATTCTTCGATGCAGGAGAGACTTCTGAAGAAGAATTAGACGTGGCATATGCACGTGCTATTGAAATCGTCGATGATGTTGAATTCCGCAGTACGTTGAATCAACCTGAAGACGAATTATCATGTATCCTGGAAATTAATGCCGGTGCAGGGGGAACTGAAAGTTGTGATTGGTCCGACATGATTCTACGCATGTATATCATGTGGGGGGAAAAGAATGGATACAAAGTTTCTGAATTGAATCGGGTAAACGGCGATGTGGCTGGGATAAAGAGTGCCGAGATTGAAATTACAGGTGATTATGCGTATGGAACCCTTAAAGGTGAAAATGGGGTTCATCGACTTGTTCGGGTAAGTCCTTACAATGCCCAAGGCAAACGGATGACATCCTTTTGTTCTGTTTTCGTGCATCCGATGATAGATGATACCATTACCGTAGAAATAAATACGGATGATCTGGAATGGGATACATTCAGATCAAGTGGCGCAGGTGGACAGCACGTTAACAAAACGGAATCTGCAGTGCGAGTGCGACATCTCCCTTCCGGGATTGTAGTTGAATGTCAACAAGAAAGATCTCAACATCAAAACAGGGAAACGGCATTAAAAATGCTGAAGTCCAGACTTTATGAACGTGAAATTCAACGACGAAATGCGGAACGGGATAAAGTAGAATCCGGTAAAATGAAAAATGAATGGGGGAGCCAGATCAGGAGCTATGTGTTGGATGACCGTAGAGTAAAGGATCACCGATCGCAGTATACAGTTCATAATCCTGACCTGGTACTAAACGGCGACCTTAATGGATTTCTAAAAGCTTATTTGATGTGGAGTCAAAAAGGGGATGTCACTCAGAATTAAAAAAATGAAGAGACTTTAGGGATTGTTTACCATTTGTTCTATCCATTCTCCATATTCTTTATTGACCATAACGCTCCAGTTCATTACGCAAGGCACATCATACGGATGATGCTTAAGGATGAAAGAGTTTAGTTGATCTTTTTTGGATGGGATTGTTTTTAGAAGCAGAACACATTCTTCCACATTTTGTAATTCGGAATTCCATAAAAACATTGAATAGATAGGAAAAACATTGGCACAACCGGCGATTTGATTTTCTACAGCCTTATTTCCCAGCAGAACACCTGCTTCCTTATTGGCGATTGTGATATAAAATAAAATGATCTCCACCCTACATGGAAAGTATTTCCGCAAGACGTAATAAGTCGCGATTTATCTCCTTGCTTTTATTTATAGCATCATCAAAAGACACCATCACCATATCATTATTTTTTATGCCTACCATGACATTGGTCTTTCCCTGCAGCAGAGCTTCAACAGCGGAAAATCCCATACGGCTTGCAATTAATCTATCCAAAGCAGAAGGTGAGCCTCCTCGCTGCAGATGACCTATGATGGTCACTTTAGGATCATATTCCGGAAATCGACTTCTGATTTCATCCGCTAATTTTTGAGCATTCCCATTTTCATTGCCTTCTGCTACAATGATGAGGGAGAATAATTTTTGCCTTTTGGCAGTTTTTTCTAAGTGTTCGATCAGGGAGTCCACATCAATATGGGATTCAGGGATTAGGATCGCTCCTGCGCCACTCCCTATGCCGGTGTTCAAAGCAATATAGCCTGTATCTCGACCCATTACTTCTACAAAAAATAACCGGTTGTGCGAATCTGCAGTATCCCGGATTCTGTCAACAGCTTCGATGGCTGTATTTACTGCAGTATCAAATCCGATGGTGTAATCCGTGCCATAGAGATCATTATCAATGGTGCCTGGAATTCCGATTACAGGAATTCCGTATTCTTCAAAGAAAACTTTTGCACCCGTAAAAGTACCGTCACCTCCAATCG
>JAYUXX010000055.1:0-2229 GCA_043752765.1 Saprospiraceae bacterium
ACAGTGGTTGATGCCGCTGATATGCTTGAACCGGTTCAAGTAGATTACTACTATATCGTACCTGATAAATGTACTGAGTGTAAGGGCTTCCACGATGAACCACAATGTGCGGCTGTGTGTCCTGTTGATTGTTGTCTACCCGATCCTGACAGAGTTGAATCGGATGATATACTTCTGGGAAGAAAGGCTATGCTTCATCTATAGCTTCATCTATAATAGATGAGAGAATATTAAGTCCTGCTCATTTTGCCAGACTTCGATTCAAACTCCCAATAATGATTCTGCCTGAACTATAGAGTGTATTTCAATCCCACGTCTAAACCTTTTATATAATCTGATCTTTTGGTACGCGCATTTTCTAATGTAGGATCATTGAAAAGGTAAGTATCAAGGCCATGTGTCCACTGTGCGTATAAGGCTAATTTTTTACCTGCTTTGTACCCAATACCACCAAAGATCGAAGTGTTTTTCGTTTTGATCACTTCGTAAGAATCCAATGAACGACTGACTTTAAATAAATCACCTGTTGCGGGGTTGCCATTGATATCATTTGAGACAATAGGGTATGTGCTTCTTGCACTCGCACCGAAACCAATCCCCACTCCGGCTTCTGCATAAAAATGTTTGTTCAGGTCAAACTTCAACCCTAGGCTAGAATGCCATTGGCGGATTGATTCAACAAGAAAACTTTTCTGATTACCTGTGGCTGCACTCAAAGATTCTGCGGGAATATAAACACCGATTCCATTATTTACATCCTCTTGTGTTGGTATCGCTGCTGCAAGGTCTAATTCCGCTCTTTTCGAATATCCGAATAAAGATGTTTCCAGATTATGAATTTGATAACCAAGGTCTGCGGTCATACTAAGTCTGGAAGTAAGCTTTACATCCGTTCCAATTCCTGCATTTATGCCAAAGCCTTGTGGAATACCTTGTGTCACTCCGGCAAAAACAAATGGGGATAGCAAACCTTTTTTCTGATCATGATGTGTGATCACTTCTCCCGTAACAGTAAAGGATGGAAGAGCCCTTTCTGACTCGGATATTAATGGAAGAGCGTCCAGGATAGCTACTTCACTTCTTGAAATAATAACTGTACTACTTTCTGGATTGAGAATAGTATTCTGGTTAGGATCAATATTGTTTATTTGGTTATTACTTACTGATCCACTCAATTCTTGATTTTGGGTTGGATTAAGTAAAACCTGAGCAACAATAAAGTTTTTTTGAGTTTCTAATAGTTGAGCAGATGTGGACTGCAATTTTGAATCTGACCTTCTATCGCTATTCGTTTTATTTCTGTTCGCAAGTACTAAATCATTTGAGGAAGAATTACGAGTATCATTTGCGGCTGAAGACTTTGTGGTGAATTTTTCATTATTAATTTGCGACTTTGGGTCTGACTCCTTTGTAATAACCTCAGTTTGTAAAGTCTTTAAAGCTGGCGATTCTGACACACTATTATGTTCGGTTTTCTGGGTTGTTGCTAGCGGCTGATCTGGAGTGGTAGTGTCGCTGAACAAAGCAAAGATCGCGATAAGGGATGCTGAAATGAGTGCGGCCGCAGTCCACCAGAACATGATATAACGTCGTGAACGTCGTACGATTGGCATTGCATCATCAAGGATAGGGGCCATTTGAGCCCAGCCCTGTTCTGATGTTATTTTATATTGAGGATGTTCTTGCATGATTTTCATTTACTATTAAAGTTCTTAATCTTTCGCGTGCGTGAGACAGGTGCCACTTTGAAGTACCCGTCGTGATATGCATCATTTCTCCGATTTCTTCATGTGAATAACCTTCGATGGCAAACAATCTGAAAACGGCTGATGACCTTTCCGGAAGCCGATCCAGCAAACCAATCAGATCCTGAAGTTCAAGAGGGTCAGATGGTGTTGATTGTGACTGTTTCTCTTCCGGCATTTCAAATTGAATAAACCGGATATAACTATTTTCTTTTTTATAAAAGTCAGCCATGGTATTATAAATCAACCGCCTGATCCAACCTTCAAATGAACCCTCACTTCTGAAGGAACCTATTTTCTGAAACACTTTTAAAAATCCATCATTTAAAATTAACAATGCCTTATCCTCATCCTTTGTGTACTTCATACACATTGACATCATCGCATGAAAATGCCGCTTGTACAAAAGCTCCTGGCTTTTGCGGTCATTGCGCAGACATCCTTGTATGAGTTCGGCCTCAGTCAATTGGTTAGCGTGTATTTT
>JAYUXX010000056.1:0-5599 GCA_043752765.1 Saprospiraceae bacterium
TTTTTTTTGATGCCGCCATACCATCCAGTGGCTGTTGTTGCTAGAAATCTGTAACCATGGCCGGACCGGCCCAGTTCAATTCCTCCAATTCTCCATCTATGCTGATGGATTGATCGGTAGGCATGATTTGGATTTTGAAGGCCTCAGCATTATTTACAGTGCTTTTCTGACTTAATACCGGCAGATTAAAAACGACCAGAAGACTATAAACAACCGTACATATCTTGCGCTGCATGCGTTTCTTGATTGTGTTACAAAAGTAAATTATGTTATCGGTGGTGAGGGTTAGGAATGACCTGTGATAATAGACCAAATTTATATTTTGAGGTTGCATTATAATACAAAGTCAAATGGATCAACGACTAACTTTCCTAACCCTTGGGGTTAACGACATCAAACTGATGACTAATTTTTATAAGAAAAATTTGGTTGGGAACCGCACAAGGAAATGGATGACGTGGTATTTTTTATGCTGAATGGATTCTTTCTTCCATTGTACCCTTCAAAAGAACTTGCAGCGGATACGGGGATTCTCTTGCGTGATGAAGGGTGGAAGCGGTTTTCTTTTTCGATTAATTTCAGGTCTGAGGACGAGGTGGATCAAAAAGTAGCTCAAATGCGGCAAAAGGGAGTTAACGTAGTAAAAGATCCTCAGAAAGTTTTCTGGGGTAGTTATAATGCATATATCAAGGATGGCGAATTTAATTTTTGGGAACTAGCCTACAATCCTTTTTAGAGTTAGCAGAGTCAGGAAACGTATTGGGACACAAATAATCTGCTATCCAAATACCCATTCTTAATTGCTATTCGGGCACTTTTTGCATCGTTTCTTTCCGGGTTTTTTATACTTCTTACAGCATTTATTTTTCTTGCCGGCAAAAATTGATACCTGCAGATGCTGATTGAGACATGGCAAGGGAACATAGGTTGAATCCTTTAATGGAAAGTCCGGAAATGGAAGATTTATCATGCGCCACAGGTTCTCCTGCAAAGGTACGACACTTGAACAAGTCGCCTCCACGGCATCTCGCTACCTGCGCAGAACTATCAGGAATTAGAGTAAGAAGTTATGATTGTAAATAGGGAAGTGATGATTACCACTAAGCCAACAATAAACATCAAAAGTTTCGGCTTAATAAACCTTACCAGGTAAGCTCCTATTGGGGCCGCTATTACACCTCCGAGAATTAAACCCAGTATAGTCTTCCAACCTTCCAGTCCAAGGAAGAAAAGAAAGACACCCGTACTAAAAAAAGCAACAAAGAATTCGGCCGTATTAACAGTCCCAATCGTGATTTGAGGCGTCCTTCCGCGATGAATTATATTCGAGGTCACAATAGGTCCCCAGCCACCCCCGCCTATCGAATCAAGCGCCCCTCCAATGAAACCTAGAGGCGATACACTTTTGATTTCCTCTTTGAATAAAGGTTCTTTTATACTTTTTATCAGGATAAGTATACCCAATACAAGCAGGTATCCGGCAATAAAAGGTTTTATAACATTCCCGTCTAAAACTTTGGCCAACAGAAAAGCACCTAACATAGCTCCGACAATACCGGGTATCGCCAGACGCATGAAAAGCTTTTTATCAACATTGCCATGATAGAGGTGGGATAACCCCGAAACGCCGGTTGTAAATACCTCGGCAGTATGGACGCTTGCAGATGCAACTGCGGGAGGAATTCCCAGGTGAAGTAAAAATGTGGTACAACTCACACCATATGCCATACCCAGTGTGCCATCAATAATCTGAGCCACAAAACCGGCAACACAAAACAAAAGGAACTCTGTATCAAACACAAATCCTTCATTCGATTTGCCATGGAAAAATAACCAGAGTAACCACCCAATGATACAGGCTTTTAATACAAGGATTACGTAGGTTATATGTTTAAATTTTAATCTTTCCATTCCAGGGGTAAAATCATTATGTTGGTTCTGCAGGTACTATTGACTTTGCTAAGTAAGAGGGAAGTATCCAGCCCTCGCTGGTAAATTTTTTTATAAATAAATGTAATATTCTCTAAACGAAGCTTTGATTAACCTAAAGAAAAGGATTGTAAAGGACCATTCCAAAGGATCAGAAGTTTTTTGGGATCGTTATCAAATGGAGTTTGTGATGCTAAACAAGGATTTTAGAGTAAGGGTTTGATTTAATTAATAATGTTAGAGATTTATCTTGCCGGCTGAATTAGTATAGTCAAAAGAGCACTATCAAGAAAAATATGGCTCTAAACACCCCTTGAACTAATCTCTCCTTAAATGGATATAGGTTGGATAAAACGGCTTTATTTTAGCCGTTGTTTTGTACAGGCTTTGGCTATAATCCTGACTGTAAGTAGACTACCCGGGTGGAGCTGTCCTGAGTGATAAACTATTAATATAGCTCTGATTTGAAACTTAACTGATAGCCCCTCCTACATAGTCTTTCGTGAGCTGATGCTGTGGATTCCCTAGCACCTGAGCGGTTGGTCCATGTTCAATTATCTCGCCTAAATACATGAAGATTACATAATCCGCCATTCGCCGTGCCTGACGTAAAATATGCGTTACCATGACAATCGTATATTTTGATTTAAGCGCTGTAAATATTTCTTCAATATGTTTTGTAGAAATAGGATCTAAAGCACTCGTTGGTTCGTCCCCTAAAATTATTTCAGGTTCGACGGCTAATCCCCTGGCAAGACACAGCCGTTGTTGTTGACCAATAGATAATCGAACTGCAGGGGTATGCAGTCTTTCCTTAACCTCCTCCCATAGACTTGCCTGTTTCAAATAATATTCAACTTTTTCCGCGAGTACTGATTTTTTTTTGAGACCATGAATTTTCATTCCAAAAGCAACATTATCAAAAATACTCATCGGCAAGGGCATCGGGCGTTGACTTAATAGGCCCATTTTTTTTCTAATATTTGTTACGTCAGCGTTTTTACCATAAATATTTTCGCCATCCACTAATACTTCACCCGTGATCCTGGTTCCATCAACATTTTCAACTAATCGATTAAAAGTTTTCAGTAAAGTGGTTTTTCCACACCCGCTAGGTCCGATGATAGCCGTCAATTTCTTGTCAGGGATATCAATATTTATATTTTTAAGCACATGATTGATCCCGTAAAACATATTGAGATTGCGAATGCTGATGTGTGTGGAATGAGGAGTATTTGCATGAGCGTTCTCCATTGCCTGTGTTTCCATTAGATCATATTTTTTGAGAATCGTTTCGTCATCAAACGGCTCAGCAAGCTAATACCGAAAATGATGATAGTCAATATCAATGCTGCAGCATAGGCACGTTCACGTACTTCCGCTATTGGCGATCCTAACTGAAAAAATATCGCAAGGGGTAACGTCGCTGCAGGTTGCGTGATGGAATGAGGAATTGAATCTGTAAAACCGGCTGTAAACATTACCGCCGCAGCATCCCCAATCGCCCTCCCAAATCCTAGTAAAACGGCTGTTGCCAACCCTGGAAGTGATTGTTTTAAAATAACCTTTGTGGCAGTTTCCCATTTAGTAGCACCTAACGAATAAGCTGCTTCATGCAATTCTACAGGTGTGGTACGGACGACCTCATCCATTGTCCTTGCCATAATAGGAATGATTAGTAATCCCACAGTGATAATACCTGCCAGCAAACTCACCTGCATCCCAAAAAATAACATGATCACAAAACCAAACGCACCAAAGACGATAGAGGGTATGCCATACATCACGTCCAAAGTCCACCTCGTATAATTTACCAGCGTGGAGTTTTTTGAGGCATAAACATTTATATAAGTAACCACAGGGAGACAGACGATCAATGCGAACAAAGTTGCACCAATACCAAGATAAAATGACCCGGCAATAGCGTTTAAGACACCTCCTTCTTTGCCCAGATAGTATCCACCGTGTGGAGTGTCCGTTATCATCTGCCAGGTTAACGTAGGGAGGCCTTTGATCAGGATTGTAAGTGATATAGCAGCAAGACTTCCGAAAATAATGAGTACGGATGCCCGCATCAGTATATTAAAAATGGCCTCGATTATCTTTCTGCGGTTCATATGCTTTCAGGCGATTTTTTTCTCCCATCGATTCAACACCGATCTGGCGTAGACATTAAATAGAATAACGATCACGAGAAGGATAAGAGCCGCAAACATCAGGGCCGAATCATACATCGGGATGCTCATCATTTCACCATAATTATTGGCGATTAACGCTGGTAAGGGATAGCCTGAGTCAAAAAGGCTTTTCGGTATTTGTACCATGTTTCCAACAACCATTAATACGGCGATAGTTTCACCAAAGGCCCTGGAAAATCCTAAAATGCACGCAGCAAGAATTCCCGGGGAGGCTTTTTTTACTACTACCTTCAGAATCGTTTCAGATTTATTTGCACCCAGTGACAATGACGCTTCACGCAAATCAACGGGCACAGTTTTTAAAACGGAGAAAACGATCTGCACGATCACAGGAAATACCATAATGGCCAGTACAATGCCCCCTGCGAGTATTGAATACCCACTTGCACTCTCAACATTTAACCACGGACTCAAATAATCTCTGATAAATGGGACGACGATCAATATTCCCCAAATTCCAAAAATAACCGAAGGAATACCTGCAAGTATATCAAGCATTGGTCCCGCGAACCCAAGAAATTTTTTCCCGGCATATTCTGATAAATAAATGGCTGTCAGAATACTGAGAGGAATTGCAATAACGGTAGCGATAATGGTTACGTATATGGTACTAAGTATAAAAGGTAAAAATCCAAAATTGTGTCTTAGCGGACTCCATTCATTAGTGAATAGCAGATCTTTCAATGAATAGGTTTGTAATAAAGGCATTGATTTCAACACCAGACCAACCAGGATAAGGATCAATAAGCTTATTGCAAAGATTGTGAAACCTTTCACCACCTTCCCCATGGATATATCCAATAGTATACGCAACCTTAGGCTACGTAAAAGCAACTGGCGCTTCACTTGGGATTCAGGTATGGATTTATTTTCTACCGACAAGGAATTCTCAATGAATGAATGATGAAGATGATCCTAGATTCCAAATTACATTAACAATTATTTCAAATCCTCTTGCGGTATTCTTTTCAATTGTTCTTGTAATTTTTCTTCACTTAAGGCAATATATCCTGTTGCTCCGCATAATTTCTGACCATCGGATAAAATCCATTTTAGAAAAGCTATTTGTAAAGGATCCGTAGGTTGTCCTTTATGGACCAGAAATAATAATCTTGAAGGTGGAGAAGGAAAAATACCCTCAACGATAGCCTGATTTAATTGATCTAATGTTCCGTATATATTTTCATTTGAATCAAGCGCTCCATTGCTATTGATATCAAGGGGGATCACCGCCAGACCTGTATTCGTTTTGCGTGTGCCGGCATCGTATGAAAAATTCACATTATTATACCCAATGCTAAACTTTGATTGAATTACAGCCGCGGCTAATCCGGGATCTCCAAAAATACCAATGCCTTTGAGGTCCTCCTGCTTGGCCTCCCCCATGTATTTCGCAAATGTCTCTCCTGCTCCACAGGCATCTGATCGAGTGAACACTTCGATTTTTTCAGTAGAACCATTTTCGAGCAAAT
>JAYUXX010000057.1:0-2224 GCA_043752765.1 Saprospiraceae bacterium
TGACAACCAAGCGTTTTTGCCGCATTCACCCACTTGTAATGATTTTCAACGGATACTTTTCTTGTCGCGTCGTCGAGTTCAGCAAGTCCCCCTTCCCCATCGACCATTATCAACAACTGAGTTACCCCAAGATCACTTGCACGTTTATTCATTTCGGCCAGATAAGTTGCATCAGTAGCTTTATCAGCAAAAAACTGGCTGACATATTCGATTGCATGTATATCAAATGATTCAACAGCTTTTTTTGCAAAATCCAGATGGTCTAGTTTTTTTGCAAACAACGTATTATGCAAACTCCATTGTGCCAATGAAATCTTTAAGCCGGTTGTACTTTCTTTTTCCGCCATAGTTTTGTTTCTGCATGCAGTTAAAAACGTGAATGCAGCAGTTCCCAACGCTGCGCATTTGACGAATGTTCGTCTGTCCCAATTCGACATGTAAATCGTTTTAATGATATTTAGCTGTTCACAAAGTAGATTTTATCTTTTACAAATACTATCATTGCAAGCGCACGGTTACTGTTTCCATTTCCCACCTTCGAAACAAAGTCGAACAATCAACGAAAGGTCAAGGATCAATAGTAACATCAAACTCCTCAAGAAGTACAAATACTAAGCGCCATTACAAAGCAGAATGTTTGCTTAACATTATTCAGAAATCTCAACTAAACCATTCAGAAGAATTTCGATATCAGCAAGGTTAGCTTCAACATTTTCTTTTGAGGAGTAAACCAAAAATTGAACAGCTCCTTTTTGGGTCGCGTAATAATAACCGTAGTATGAAAAAGGAATATCTTCTATCGTTCCGGTCATTTGCATCATCAACACACGCAATCCATTTACTTCACGATATTCTTTTGTAGTAATGATTACATCTGGAGCTGCTTCACGAGCATTCATCAGAGCAATATTCGCCAGGGATTCAATTGGCAGGTTGATTTTTTCGGTCAACAGCAATCCATACAAACCTGCATCAACATTATTGATTTCATATTCCGATGCATCTTTTTCTCCGGCTTTTTGAAATGTCCATTTTTTAGGGTCTAACCAGCACCCCACATCGATGCGTGTGCTTTTTAAAAGAAAGGAAGCTTTTTTATTTCTTTCAAATTTTTGCGGGTTTGTTTTTATTTCAGCAGCTACGAGGGTGTCGCGATTGATATAAATCCACCGGCCATCATTATAAAGCACGACCGTTTCACCCGTTTCGGTCACAGCCTTTTGCTGTCCATGAGCATTCAAAATATTAATCAGAAAAATGGCCAGGAGAAAAGGCTTTTTCATGTTAAGTGTCGATTTGATAAGTTAAAATTCTATAAGGTTAGGTTAAGAACTCCTTAAGTAATTAGTCAAGGCACCAAAATAACTCCCAAATTTTAAATAGACCCGACTAATCTTCTTCTTGTTTTATCAGGATAACCAATGATTTTATTAAACAAACCACTTTTCATTGCATTACACTACCTTATTATTAGCATCGGCGAAACAAGAGCCCTTTTTTATCTCGCTTATTTCCATCAACCCCGTGAACCTTTACATCGTATTTTTATGGCAGTAAACCTCAAGTAGAAACGTGAACACACTTACACCGCGGCTGTACATTTTGATTTTTTGGGCAGTACTATCATTCTTGTCCTGTAAGGATAAAAAAGAAAAGCCCGCCACTTCAGTTAACTCGGGTCCTCCACCAGCATTATCGGTTGAAGTCATCATAGTCAAGGCCCAATCCCTGAGTTCCGATGTAGAAGTCCCCGGGACCATTCTGGCATTTGAATCGACTGAAATTCATCCTGAAATTTCAGGCAGACTCGTGCAATTAAATGTAAGGGAAGGCAGTAATGTAGCTCAGGGCACATTATTAGGAAAGCTTTTCGATGGTGATCTGCAGGCTCAAATGAGAAAGCTTGATATTCAACTAAAGATCGCTGATCAAACAGAAAAGAGACAATCCGAATTACTCAAAATCCAGGGGATCAGCCAACAGGAGTATGATTTAAGCTTGTTACAGGTTTATAATCTAAAAGCAGATAAGGACATTATTCGACAAAGTATTCGAAAGACAGAAATACGCGCACCCTTCAGTGGAAGATTAGGACTGAAAAATGTAAGTCCCGGTGCTTATGTTTCTCCCGCTGACATTCTTACTACCATAAGTCAGGTCAGCAAACTAAAAATTCAATTTAATATCCCTGAACGGTACGGTGCTCAATTAAAAAATGGAATGT
>JAYUXX010000058.1:0-12830 GCA_043752765.1 Saprospiraceae bacterium
CGTGAACAAAAAAGATCGATGCCTCCTGCACTTGAGCAATATATCAAACAGCGTGAAGCTGAAATCGAACAATACAAATCTGTGTCGCCTGATCTGAAACCGTATTATAAGTTTCTGGTGGAAGAGTATTATCAATCGTTGAAAAACCCAAATTGATCTCATTATAGCCCACACTGCTGAAATATTGAAACTTCCATCTCATCCAAGTTGCATTTCGGAAGTAGAAAACTTTGTGCAACGACTGGTTACGCGATTAAATGTCGATCCTAACCTGTATCCGAATATTCTGATAAGCCTGACAGAGGCTGTCAATAACGCTATGATTCATGGCAACAGAAATGATCAAAGTAAAAACATCGTCGTTACATGTCAGGAAAAACCGAACCAGATTTTCCTGAGAATTTCGGATGAAGGAAGTGGCTTTGATCCGTTGAAAATTGCAGATCCCACTTGTGCAGATCACCTGGAAGAAGAAGGTGGACGCGGAGTTTTCCTCATGAAACAATTGACGGACGATATTCTTTTCCTGGATCATGGACGAACGGTCGAGTTGATGTGGAGAATTTAGTTCCTTCCTGGCCTGGCATCCATCGTGAGAAGCCAAGTTTACATTTTACAAATCACGAAATTGAATTCAAACTTTCGGATCAAGACCTTCATGCTACGTGGATTCTTGATGCTATTGATGCAGAAGGATATGCATTAGAAAGGATTGATTTTATATTTTGTTCGGATGACTTTCTCCTGAATATCAATCGTCAGCATCTCGATCATGATACCTATACGGATATCATCACATTTCCGCTTGAAGAAGATCCGATCGTAGGTGAGATTTATATAAGCATTGATCGGGTCACGGAAAATGCACAATCTTTCAATACTGGTTTCGAAGATGAATTAAGGCGCGTGATGATTCATGGCGTACTGCACCTCTGTGGATATGATGATCACGAAGACGCAGATGTAGAAGAGATCAGGAATAAAGAAGACAAGTATCTGGATGATTACAGAACAAGGATTGAAGATTTATAAAATTAGAAGTGGTTGACATTCGAAGAAAGTAATATGAGGGCCTTAGGTGCGATACTAAATCACTCAATCACTTGATCACCGGCTCACTAAATCACTAAATCACCCAATCACTCCATGTTTGAATTGGTTGACATTCACCGAATGTCGAAATTTAGTGCCATAGGCACGACCGATATAGAATCGCTGGCATTTATTCCAGCGAAAAGAAAAGTTTAGAGCTTCCAGCTTTTCTAAATCTTAAACTGACTTTTCGTCCTAAGTAATTCCATAAAAGAATTCCACTGCAATAGCTTTAAAACAAAGGCTGCAACGACTCCGACCGTAACATAAATTCCAATCTCAAAAATCCACGAAATATTTGTGAATGTGAATAGCCACCCTCCTGCACAAAGGATTCCGAAATAAATAAGAATGTTCGCAAGGTGTTTTCGATCGATTTTTTCTTTCAAATAGGATTGTCCCAAATAGATGAGACCTAATGTTGTGAGGGATTGTGTAATCAACGCTGTAAATGCCGCACCAACCGTCCCGTACTTGGGAATCAAAAATAGGTTAAGTGAAATATTCAGGGCTACAGATATAATAAACAACATGTTTTGTTTACGCAATTGATACACAGCCGTGAGATAGCTGCTAAAAATATACATGAGTCCAATCGGTATATGACTTAAGATTAATAAACGGAAAGTCATGACCCATTTCCCATCTGCCTCTGCATATAAAAGATTCATGATCGGGGCGCCCCACCAAAAACCCGTAAAAGCTATCAATCCCGTCATGAAGATCATGATGCTGCTTGATAGCCTGATCAACTCCATTGTTTCTGCCCGCTGATGGATCATGCGTGCATACATCGGGATCAGTAACGGGCTAAATAGATAGGCAATCATGTTCGCAGCATCTAATAACCTGAATCCAGCAGCGTACACCCCGACATGATATGTACCGTCAGGCAATAATTTTTCGATCAGTATACTGTCCGAGCGGGTGTATACAAACATGAGCAGTGTTGCTATCGTAAACGGAAGTGTATCCTTAAATACGACTTCCATGGGTGTCAGTGTAACAGAGGTATATGACCTATCAATATATTTTAAGGATATCAATAAAGCACAGATCGCTGTGATCACCAGGGAAGCTGTTTGTGCCCATACAAACCATTCGATCTGGAAGTTTTCAAACCTGAGGATTAGAAATCCGCAGATTACGATCATCAATGCTTTATCTAATACAGATATAAAAGCTTCCGACCGGTAATTACCCATCCCGGAAATACCTGCCCTGAACACCATGATAAGTGATACAAGTATATTATTGATCACCAGCCAGAGTAATAATTTCCAGGCATCTCCATATCCTAATAGATACGCAATGAGACCAATGATGAACGAATAGAAGAGCGCAAGAATGATTTTCAACCGGAGGATTTGATACCATCTTTCGACTCTCACTTTTCCATGGACTGCCGTATCCGTACTGTGCAACAGATTGAGTCCAAAATCATTTATGATCTGGAATATATAACACAGGTTGAGTAGTGTGAAGTAAAGGCCGTAGTTAGATAGCCCAACCCGATGCTGCACTTGCATGTCTATTCCAAAGATGAAAATAGCCTTGACAAAAAGGTTGACAAGAACAAGACCTATGATGGTGGATAAGAATTGGCGCTTACTCATTCAGGTCTTTCACAAAGAATATAAGATGACATTTCTTCAAAGGTATTTTCAATTATGATACGGGGTTCAATGCATTTGTTATTTTTCATCAACTTATGCGATTTGATATAACGGTTATCGGAGGAGGAATTGTAGGACTTGCATCTGCCTGGACCCTTATCAACAGACATCCGGGTATCCGTCTTGCGCTTCTCGAGAAAGAAAATCAACTCGCAACGCACCAGACAGATCGGAATAGTGGCGTGATCCATTCCGGCATTTACTATAAGCCTGGATGCGCCAAAGCGGTCAACTGCATCAGAGGGTATGGGATGTTAATTGATTTCTGCCAGCAGAACAATATTCCATTTGAGCTTTGTGGCAAAATCATTATTGCAGTCAAAGATGAAGAGCTTCCCGGGCTGAATGGGATCTTCGAGCGGGGCCTGATGAATGGACTCTCTGGCATACGCATGATTGATCAAAAAGAGGCCATGGAAATTGAGCCCTTTTGCAATGCTATCAAGGGCATTTGGGTTCCCCAGGCAGGGATCATTGATTATCGAACTGTAGCAAATCAATTGAAAGAATTAATTCAAAGAAAAGGCGGACAAATTATTACGGATTGTAAGGTCAATAAGATCATCGAAACTAAAGATGGTCTGGTCATCAAATCAAATCAAAGTGATATTGAAAGCTCGTTCGCAATCGGATGTGCGGGGCTATATTCAGATCACCTTGCAAAAATGGCCGGGCTTAACCCTCCTCATCAGATTGTTCCCTTTAGAGGTGAATTTTATCAACTAGCTCCTGAAGCATTGAAACTCGTGAGGGGCCTAATCTACCCGGTGCCGGATATCAATTTTCCTTTTCTGGGGGTGCATCTTACCAAACGAATTGGGGGCGGTGTTGAGGCGGGACCAAATGCTGTACTTGCCTTTCGCAGAGAAGGCTATGATCATCTGGATGTTCACTGGGGTGAATTGATCGAATCTTTGCGATACAAAGGGTTCCATCGTATGGCAAGGAGGCATTGGCGGAAAGGGATGGATGAGATGGTAAGATCTTTTTCAAAAAGAGCTTTCCTCCAAAGTATTCAACAACTTGTTCCGCAATTAAAAAGTAGCGACATCCAAAGAAGCCGGACCGGCGTACGTGCTCAGGCCCTGGACAAAGACGGTAATATGGTCGATGATTATGCAGTCATGCACCAGGATAAAATGATTCATTTGCTCAACTCCCCAAGTCCTGCGGCTACATCTTGTTTATCAATTGGGGATTATATTGCGAGACTATATGAAGAAAGGATCAAGAAGGGATGAAGAAATAAGGGATTAGATATACCAGTTCTAAATTCCTTATTTGTTGCCATCATCTTCACATTTCTAATTGCCCAATTTTATACAACATGAGATCACACTTTCTCTTTCTATTGATTATGATGAGCATGATCAGTTTCAATATCAGTGCTCAGGATATAACACTCTCCTCAGGAAAAAGAACTAAATCTATAAAAGCAGGAACCTTTATTCAAGTCGAACTTCCTGTAGAGAATCGAGAACCTTGTGAAAAATGTTCCTTTAATGGGGTGAGAGGCCAAGTAGTTTCTTTCGCAGATGGAAAGTTAAACCTGCGCGTTTTTAATTCAAGGGAAACATTGTATGAAGAGGAGAAAGGCATTGGCTATCAGGATTTATCCTACAAAGCGAAAGGCAGCCAGCCAGTTATCACAATTCCGGTTGATGACATTTTATCGATTACCCCAAAAGGGAAAAATAAGATCAAGTCCAAACCCACTGGAAGGACTATAGGAGTCGTAATAATGCTTCTCGGACTTGGTCATATGTCTGCAGCGCCTGTTGTCGGAATTACAGCGGCAGATGAGGCGAATACCCTTCTATGGCTAGGCTTATCTGAATTCGTGGCAGGTATAGCTATTGCTGCGATTGTCAATGAAAAAACATTTATTACAAGCGAAAACTGTCCTCATAAGGCAGATGGCCAAAAAATCTGGGAGTTAAAATAATTCACGACCTTTGTACTTAAATTATAGTGTTTTATAAACTTTTTTTACTTTTTTGACATTAAGCAGATCATGGAAACAACCACCGCTACAAAAAGCCCGGTACTAATATATACAGAGCAGACTCCGAATCCTGAATCATTGAAATTTGTGACGAATAAGATGTTGTACTCAGGTACGGCTGATTTCAGAACAAGAGAGCTCGCAGATGAATATTCTCCGCTGGCTGCTGCATTGTTTGAGCTGCCTTATGTCAAATCCGTATACATCTGCAATAATTTCATAACCCTGACAAAGGAATTGAACTATGCTTGGGAAGATCTGATGATCCGGACTAAAGAGTTTATTAAAAATTATCTAGCCGATGATAAACTTATCATCCAGGAAGGATTTGCTGAGGCTATGACCTCACTTGAGGAAACAAGAATGGCGGAGATCTCTTACAGTGATGATGACGGAGAACTTGTGCAGCGAATCCGCGAGCTCATCGAGACCTACGTGAAGCCCGCTGTCGAGATGGATGGAGGAAATATTGAATTCAAATCTTATCATGATGGTATTGTCACACTCATCATGCAAGGTGCGTGCAGTGGTTGTCCTTCCAGTACCGTGACGCTCAAGTCAGGGATTGAGGCGATGCTGAAACGTATGATCCCACAGGTACGTGAGGTGGTTCAGGAAATGGGCTAGTATCTCAATTAGTTAATAAAAAATTATTCAACTTCGATACACACGCTACAGTCAATCTTAGATGGAGCGACTAATTACTTTTGAAGCCCGGCCCTCAAATTAAAATCATCCATTCTCGCTCTGAGTATTCTAATCCGGTCCTGAAAGAAAGCTGCCTCCTGTGTTCTTTTCAGATACGTCAGAATGTTGAAATGCGACTCAAGAAAATTAGCCACATACCTGCTACAGATCGCCTCATTTCCTTTTGTAATTTTTTTCTCAAGGGGAACTTCTAAAAAATAATCCGGAAGATTGTCAACCATTTCAGTTGTCATTTTCAAATAATTATCATAATCCCCTGCAGCTTCATAGGTCGTCAACAAATCCTGATAGTGGTTGCGATAAAATGTGTCGAAATCACTTCCTATATAAACGAATGTCTTGTTGTCTACGGCAGTTGATGTGTATAGAAAAGCCAGTACACTTATTCCGATGGCTGATAACGCGACTTTAAAATTCTTCTCACGGAGCTGTGTAATGACTTCAATTAAAAAATAAGCCGCAAAAATCGATAACATAATCACCAGCGGTGTTCGATATCTTGCGAGATCTCCTGCTATCATCATAGGCGCCATGGAGACAATGGTCAAGAGTACAAGTGGAAGAATTTTTTTGCGGTAAATCCATATTCCTAAGAGAAGCCCTGCGAGACCAAGGGGTGCAATAAAAAAATAATGAACCGGAAGAATTTTTAGAAAAGGTGCGATCTCGCGAAACAAATAGTAATTCATATTATTCGGAATCTCATACCACATGAACATTCCATTAATTTTCTGTTTGTAGACTTTCCAGAAACGTTCAAAACTATCAAAGGTATTCAGGCACTCACCTACAGCGCGTAACATTTTCCCTCCTGTCTCATGACGGATCTTTACAAGAGATGGCATGTGAACAAAAAAGGATTCCATCGGATAAGATTCCTGAATATTCATAGGTATATACGCCATAGCGCCCTGACTTGCCATAGCCGTGACAGGCACCCCTACCTTTATATTTCGGATGAATAATGGCATCATCACAAGCAATAAAGCTCCAATGCCAGCTGCAAATGCCGGTACTACTTCACGCAAATTCTTCCTTTGCATCCAAAGAAAATATCCCCAGACAGGCACAAGAAATAAAATCAAATACGACTGACCCAACAATGCAATTCCGGATGCCACACCAAAAATCAATTGTCTTTTCATCGTTGGTGCTTCAAGAACTTTTAGAAAAAGGTATAATAGCAAAACTGTAAAAAAATTAGTCATTGTGGTACGGATCAACACCATTTGAAAAACCATAATTGATCCGCAGAGCGTTACGAAAAGCGATGCGATTAATCCTGTCAGTGGATTAAAAAATTGTTTCCCCACCAAGTAAAGCAAGACACTGGTAAAAGCTGCAAGAAGAAATTGCCAGAAAAAAACCCATTGATGATCTATGCCGAACAATTTATACGTGACTGCCAGCATGTAAGCATATAAAGGCTCCTGGTGATACGTCTTTCCTTTATAAATATCATTGATCAAAGCGCGCCGGGCTATAACTGTACTCAACGAATCTGTTTGTGCGACATATTTGGCTTCAATCTCGGGATACTGTTTGAAATATTCCACAGCAAGGTCAGAATGCCAGGCATGATATGGATGCAACATGGTATCAACCAACCAATCACCTGCAGCAATGTGTTTGGCCCATGTATCAAAAAAAGCCATGTCACTATTTTCCCATTTGTAAACGCTCGTAATTGGTCCCTTCCAGGATTGTGCATAGTACACAGCACTTAACGCCAACGATAAAACAAAAAGAAATCCCATGACCTTTTTCGAGTGCCTCGTTAAAAAGTCGTTTGCTATAGCTAACCAATCTCTGCCGGTTGAGGAAGGTTTTACTTTCTTAATTACTTTTTGAGTGGGTTTCTTTTGTGGGGGTCGCTTTGCCATGCACGAAGAAAGAAAAAAATTTATAAAAAGTAAGGCCACAAGCAAAATACCCTACCCCCTTAGGACCTGATATCACCCTAAAAATGGTCCTATTAATTATAATCGCTTTAAAAAAATGAGGCTGATCTATCCCAACAACAAGAACTGTTGTTCGACTACTTTAATTTCTACACCCTACAGTGATTTGTCGGAGGACATCTTTAACAACCAAATACCCAGCAGGATTCGAAAAAGTGGTTGAAATGTTTTGCTGTTGATTTCAATGACAGTATCAATCCAGGGTTGTCCAAAAAATTGATTGGTTATGCCCAAAAAACTTATAAATGCCCAAAACAAGAATCCAATGCCAAGCCAGCGGCTATTATTTTTGGAACCTGAAAACACAATTCCATAACACAAATTTCCAATGGAAAATGCAAGTGCGAAAACTGCGAATAATGCAGATCCTGCAAGATTAAAATTTTCAATACTCTGCTGTAATATTTGTTTTACACCTTCATCTGTTGCTTCCATATATTTTATCCGGAGCGGATTTAAATAATGAAGCACGGAGAACATTCGGGTGATTTCGGTAATACCAAATATTGTATAGAAAAGAAATCCTAAGGCGACAAAACCCCTGTTCTCTCTAACCTTTAAAATCGCAATACCCAGCATTGAAATAATCACACACAGGCAATGCAAAATGATCATCCATCTATGCGCCAGATAGAGGTTGTTCCGGCTCAAGATTAATCGCTCCTCAAAAGTCTCACCCGGGAAAGAAATGAAGTGAACCCCAATGGTAGTCAAGCCTGTAATGAGTGCAGCAATCGCCGCTACCCGGATAAAATGTCGATCAGCCATCGTAATATAAATTTTACCTAATATCCCAATTCTTCGTTTGAATTAATGTGATAATAGACAATTGTTTAAATAAGTAGGATACGAACTGTCGGTAGGCTGACGAACGAAAGGAAACCTTGTTCCGTAAGCGCGGATGGATGGCTTTTGCAATTAAATTTACGCTCACAAAAAGATTTACGACATTTGCAACTTCACCTAAAACAAGTAGCATGCACAAATACATTTTCACAATCTTATTTACCGTAATAGCCACTGCTGCATTTTCTCAGTCAAGAGCTATTTATGTTAACCCTAAGTTTTACTCACTGGCTAAAGACCACAAAAAAGTGGCTGTTTTGCCTTTCTCAGTTCAATTAGGCTTACGTCCGAAAGAAAGAGAATCCATTAGCGATGAGCAACTGAAGCAAATGGAGCAAAAAGAAGGAATTTCTGCTCAGAATGCGCTGGTTAGCTGGTTTTTGAGAAAACAAAATGCTCAGAACTATGAAATCCAATTCCAGGACGTTGCTACTACAAACGCACTACTGCTTAAAGCTGGAAAAGATATCCACAACCTTGCCGTGTACACACCTGATGAATTAGCGAAAGCGCTCGGAGTGGATGCTGTAATGGGCGGAATGATCCAATCCACAAAACCGATGTCTGATGGGGCTTCTATCGCAATGAACGTATTAGTTGGATTTTCCGGACCCACAAACACGGGAAACATCATCATTAATCTAAATGATTCGCAAGAAGGTGCTCTTCTCTGGAAATATGATAATGATCTCTCCGGCAGCCTTGGAAGTAATATGGATCAGATCATGGATTCGCTGATGCGTAAAGCTGCAAGAAAATTTCCGTATGCTGATATGGAAAACTTAAAGAAAGAAGAACAAAAAGGATAAGCAATTCCTTTCATTAACTATTCTGCGTTTGCAGGGCCTTTGCCAGGTATTCATCAACACGTTCCTGGTAGAAGCCCTGCAATTTTTTTGCCAGAGGGTGAACAGCTCCATCTCCTATCATGAGATCATCAATCCTCACTACAGGCAACACACCTTTTGTAGTGGCTGTCAGAAAGGCACCCGCCATCAATGGCATTTCATCCAAATGGATTTCCCGCTCCACTATCCTGATATTTTTTTCCTCACCTATTGCTAAAACTTGTTTTCTGGTTATTCCCTTAAGCATTCCATCTTTTGGTGTATGGATGACACCATCACCATCAATAAAAAAAATATTGCATCGCGAACATTCAGTGATTTCCCCTTTCCAATGATATAATACTTCAAAGGCGCCTGCTTTCTTAAGTTGAGGCTGGAAATGCATGGATTGAATGTAGACTGTAGTTTTTGCCGAAGGAAAATCGCGCTGATATGGAGAGGTCAACAAGCTTACACCCTTCTCATAATGCTGCGGATCATTTTCAGGGAGATGGTGAAGCATAAGAAAAATATTTTTCCGCTCAGGAATGGAATATCCATCTTCACTGAATCCACCTGTAACTACCACTCTAAAACCGGCACGATCTACATCGTTAATGCGTATCATTTCCTGAAACCATCGCATCCATTGATCGCCACTCACTCCTGTATTAAGGTCCATCATCTGAAGGGAGTTTTGCAATCGAATAATATGGTCTTCTGCAAAAACCGACATCCCATCCCATACCCGAAAAAAATCAAAAATTCCCAGGCCTCTTAACAACCCCAGATCATACACCGGGATCAGTGCCTTTTCGCGATGAAGAATTTCTCCATTGATAAATATATACGGATAGATCATAAACGAAATGTGGATGTAAGGACCGCCTGTATGGTTACAATAAAAGTCATAACGAACAATATTCTTATTTTATAATATTCCATCGAACGCCATCAAACAGCATGAGTGCGTGGTGTTCCGGATTGTAAGTCAATATTCCTGCAACAGGTGCATAAATTTCTTCAGGTCTGGCGTTGGGTAATTGAAGTGCTTTTCCTCCTGTGGGACTTAACTCGAGAACGGATAATGGATGTTTAAAATTTTGATTGACCGCAAAGCCATGTACGGGTGTTGGGTTCGATACGGAAACAGGAAGATTTGTCTGAATACCAGAAATGGCTTGCCATTGACTTCCATTGAAATACCTGGGTTTTCCAACAGTTAAATCAAAAATCATCATTCCTTCCGCAGGATCATTAATGGTAGGAATATCAACTGATGCAAATGAAGGTAATTTCAAGAATCCCTGACCTAGATTAAGCCTGTATGATGTTCCGGAATTTCCATTTGCCATCGAAACAGAGACTGTATCCGCAGTTGCACTTGCGGCATCTTCCTGAAGACGCGCATCATTCAAAACTTCGATCCATTGGCTACCATTAAAATAAATAATTGCTGCACTGTCTACAAGGAAGGCCATCTGCCCTACAGCTGGAATGCCCAAAGATAAAAGTGTAGTTGCTGATAGTACAGGCATTGCCATCCCTTGGTGGTCTGACAGAATTAATAAGCTGGAACTGCCACCACCGATTGGATGTGGATTGGATTCTGCAGGTGAAGTAATAGCAACATCCGGAAGACCCGATGGCACCTGATCCCTCATGATGAGAAACTGACTAAACGAGGTGATAGATGGTATACCTGTAAGTTGTAAGATGCCGCTAAGACCTGCTGTTGCCGTCGTAGAATTTGCAGCCTCAGCTGTCCATACCGGACCAAATGCATTTGAAGAACGTTTCCATAAATTAAATCCCAGTTGGGACGCCATTGCATTACTCAATGATCCAAATTTTTTGAACGATATACTTTTGAGAGAAGAAAACGTTTGGTTACTTCCGTAATTATTAATGATCCAATATCCACCGTGCGATACTGCCCCCGATGGAATTGTATCCGGTTCAATACGAAGATGACTCACCACAACCTTTCCGTTCGGATGTGTGGTACCAAATTCAATGTCAAGATCACCACCATTATTAAATGGGACAACACCACCTGACATAACATTTACAATTTGACTTGTCCCCGCTCCTACTGAAGCTCTTGAGGTTACAATGTGTGCATTTGCATTGAGGACTCCATCTCTGCCCCTTGCCTTGTCAATAATAAAACCTGAATTGATTTCTTCATCAAATTGATAATATGCTTTAATGGAAGCGTCCGTCGATGGATCTTTTATCAGGTGCCGTTGTAGCCGGACCTCATCCTGAGTGAGTGCGCGTGTCCACACGCAGACTTCGTCAATTTCACCCCTGAATGTACGGTTGTCCCAACCCTGGTAATTTCCGATCCGTACATTGCCAAAATCAACTGAAGCAACCGACACGGATTGTGATGCTGAATTTCCATTGACATATAATGTGACCGACCCGGGTTGAACGACCATAGCTATGTATGACCATTGGTCTGACGGAACGGTGAGATTACTATCCCACCACCATTGACCTCCGGGCCAGTGATAAGCGAGTGTATTATTATTCTCTCTGAAATTTAATCCGGCGGCATCTACGTCGTTCATAAAAATCGGAGTATACTCATTCTGGATTCCATTAGGTTTGACCCAGGCCGTAATGGTCATCGTTTGAGTTGAAATATCGAGATCCTTAATTTTTACATAATCAGGATGACTGATCTGTTTTAGTGCGCCTCCCGGTAAGGTGTCTACCTGGCAACGATTATCAACAGTGACCATGCCTTGGACTATACTTGTGTCGGAACCATTCACGTCACTTACGATAAGACTTACATCATATACTCCCGGTTTTGGATATAGAACTTTTGGGTTGCGTAGCGTTGAGGTCGCAGGGTTTCCGCCTTCGAAATTCCATAACCAGATTGCCCCTGTTTCGCGTAATACTGATAGGTCTGTGAAGAAAGCTGTATCGCGATTGCAAAAGAAAAATTCCTTTTGAACGGATGGTATAGCGAGCGGCTCTGAGGGTTCATAAAATTCTGATTCCCACACGGAGCGGTCAGTTGCATTTCGGATTTTACCCATTCGATACCATGTAGCTAGTTTAGCTGAATGCGTACGTGCAGGCAAACCATTATTATACATTGCCCAATCGGGCATGGTAGCATTCCGATAATACACACCTTTCCTTGTTCCGATATACAGACCTCCATTCGTACCTCGCTGATGTATCATGTTGGTAGGATATTGTCCGTGGAGTGCTGCACCGCTTTTATTTATCCATGAAGCGCCGCCATTTACCGATTCAAAAACTGAATAACCATTATAATTGGGGTAATCGCTATACATCGATGTGCGCACTATCCAAACACGTAGAGGATTATTTGGGTCGACTGCGATGTCATAAGGGATCCAGTCATCTGCATTGTTAATGTCCGCAGAAGCGGGTGTTATTTCCATCCAATTCATTCCGCCATTATCGGAACGATAGATTCTTTTTTTTGCCCACCAGCTGGGAAAAGTACAGACATATAAAACATTAGGATTCAAAATACAGAGGTCCATGGCTGCAACGTCGACACCAAAATTGTAAATCTCTTCAAATGAATATCCATTATCTTTTGTCAACAGAAGTTTTGTTCCGGAGCCGGTATACCATGTCCCATAATAATGAGGATGGAATAACAAATCACTTGATTTGCCGGTGATGTATGTACTGTTAGGTTGATTATAATAGTCCC
>JAYUXX010000059.1:0-2211 GCA_043752765.1 Saprospiraceae bacterium
ACCTTTTCAGCTTGTTTCGGAGCGCCGTTTCTTCCTTTACATCCCACTACATATGCAGGGATGTTGGGTGAGATGATGCAACGGCATAAAGTCAATATATGGCTTATCAATACAGGATGGTCAGGCGGCCCATTTGGAATTGGAAAGCGAATTAAGTTAGCCAACACGCGTGCAATGATTACTGCCGCACTCGAGGGAAAACTTAATGATGTGCGTTATAAGAGGCACGAAATTTTCAATCTGGCAATGCCTATGTCATGTCCCGGTATTACTGACCAAGGAATACTCAATCCTGTACAAACCTGGAGTGATGCTGAAGCTTACAAGGAAAAGGCAATAATACTTGCGCAGTCCTTTCATCGCAATTTTTTCAAATATGCATCACAAGCTTCGGAAGAAATTCTGTCAGGTGGGCCACAAAAGTTTGGTGAGATTGATATGAGTATTGCTATGGCAGATGATATTCCGGGATAAGATCTACAGGGGCTTTTCTAATTTGTCAATCTGCTTTCCGGATTTCTAATACAATAGATTCTCCATCAAGCCATTCTACTTGTGCATAATGAGGTACATCTCCAATAAGTATTTCACCTATCGAAGGCGAAGGTGAAAACAAGTCGATCTCATCTGCCAATGTTTCTGCTTTAATATAATCACCAAATTTTTCTACTGCATAACGGATGCTTTCAAGATCTTCTACAATAATAGTAATCCGGTCAGTCACATTGAGGCCGGTGTTTTTTCGCAAATTCTGAATGCGGTTTACGAGTTCTCTTGCAATTCCTTCTGCCATAAGTTCATCATCAATAGTTATATCTAATGCAACGGTTATCCCATCTTCAGACGCGACCTGCCATCCGGGGATATCTTCCGAGATAATTTCTATATCCTCTCTTCCTAACTCATATTCCTGACCTTCAATGAACATAGTTAGCTGGCCACCTTTGTCAAAATCATTGATGGCTTCCTGATTCAAACCCTGAATAAGATCAGCAGCAGTTTTCATGTTTTTTCCAAGTCGCTTTCCTAAAGTTTTAAAATTCGCTTTAGCCTTTCTCGACACCATACCGGCCGTACTGGAGATGTATTCAATCTCTTTTACATTTACTTCTGAAAGGATCAAATCCTTTACCTGCTCAACATCGTCTTTAAAATTCTCATCTATAACAGGTAGCATTATTCTTCGAAGTGGTAACCTTACCCGGAGCTTTTCTTTTTTGCGAATGGACAACACGAGCGAACTTATATGTTGTGCATAATTCATCCGACGGATTAAAACATCATCTTTTAGTTCATGCGCAGGAGTAGGAAGGTCTGAAAGATGAACACTTTCTGGCTGGTTACCTGCACTGGTAGTGAGATTTCGATACAACCAATCCCCAAAAAAAGGAGCTACCGGAGAAATCAATTGAGCTATCACAGTTAGACATTCGTACAAAGTTGCATAAGCAGCTTTCTTGTCATCCGATAGTTCACCCTTCCAAAAACGTCTTCGGTTGAGGCGAACATACCAATTCGATAAATGATCATTGACAAATGTTTCAATGCGACGACATGCGGTTGTGACGTCAAAGCCATTCATATCATCGTGGTACGTGTCCACAAGTCCATGTAACCTTGAAAGGATCCATCGATCGATCTCTGGTCTTTCAGCAACAGCCATCACAGTTGCATCATTACTTTTCCATTGATCGAGGTTCGCATAAAGTGCAAAAAAGGAGTACGTATTATAGAGTGTGCTGAAAAGTTTGCGCGTTGTTTCTGTAATACCTTCTTCATCAAACTTCAGATTGTCCCAGGGTTGTGCATTCGATAACATATACCAGCGTGTGGCATCTGCTCCATACTGATCAATGGTCTTAAAGGGATCTGCAGTATTGCCCAGGCGCTTGGACATTTTCTGTCCATTCTTGTCAAGCACTAAGCCATTTGAAACTACATTTTTAAAAGCCACCGAATCAAACACCATCACAGCTATCGCATGTAATGTGAAAAACCACCCACGTGTCTGATCCACGCCTTCGGCAATAAAATCAGCCGGAAAATTTTCAGCAAACTTGTCCTTATTAGCAAAAGGATAATGCCACTGTGCATAGGGCATAGATCCACTGTCAAACCAAACATCGATCAAATCAGCTTCACGCCGCATGGATGTACCACTTTCGGAGACGAGTATAATCTCATCTATAAATGGCCTGTGCAGATCATCTG
>JAYUXX010000060.1:0-2205 GCA_043752765.1 Saprospiraceae bacterium
CAATATATTAGCTCGATCCAAAAGAGCGTTTTAAGAAATCATAAAATGAAACCTAGCATGTGCATAATTCCTCAGGAAAATGCGTATGCTGAGCGAGTAAGGACACAATTAAAAATTATTATCTCATTGATATTCCTCTTGAAGGAAAGAACTTGAAAAAGGTATCTAACTATATCTTGAAATTGTACAACGAAGAGAAGCCCCATTCGAATTTACAAAAGATGACACCAATTGGATATGAGAAGAGTGTTGAAAAACTTCCTCTCAAAGCACGACCTATAGAAGTGATTTACAAGTGGGATCATCGGTTATCCACAAAATCTGACTTGCTAACAAAAAGAAAAAAGTAGCAAAAAAGAAAAAGTGATGATGATAATGACTATAATGAACTGTGATTTAAAAAGTCAACCTATTTCAGGCAGACTCACACAATTCACAATTCACAACTCAAAACTCGCAACTCGCAACTCGCAACTCACTTTGTAGTTTTCTTTTTAGCGGAGCTTTTTTTGGCGGAGCTTTTTTTACTAGCAACCTTCTTGGCAGAAACCTTCTTGGCACTTACTTTTTTTCCAGCTTCTTTTTTCTCTGTTTCTGGAGTAGTGCCATCGATGATCTGTTTCACTTGCTCCAGGGTCATCATCGCTGCTTGTTCTTCAGTGACACGTTCGCCATCTACCTTTGGAATCGCGATTGCTTTTTTCCCTTTTCGGATAAATGGTCCCCATCGGCCATTCTCAATAGCTATTTTTTCTTTGTCCCATTGTTGAATGTACCGATTTGCCTCTTTTTCCAGTTTGGCATCAAGAAGTTCGATCACCTGGCTCGGCGTTACCTCATCTGGATCAATTCGTTTTGGAATATTGACAAACGTTCCTTCCCATTTCAGGAATGGTCCAAACCGACCTTTCCCTTTTGTAACCGGTTGACCTTTATACATTGCAATGGGACGGTCTTCATGAAGTTTAGCTTCGATGATTTCCTGCGCCCTCTCATCTGTAATTTCTAACGGGTCTTCGCCTCTGGGAATAGAAATAAATGTATCTCCGTGTTTCACATATGGCCCGAAACGTCCGATCCCGATGATCACCTCTTTGTCTTTATATCCGGTTAGATTTTTTGGAAGTTTAAAAAGTTCAAGGGCCTCAGCAAGTGAAATGGTTTCAATGGATTGACCCTGACGCAGACTTGCAAATCTTGGCTTTTCTTCTTCACCCATCTCTTCACGCGTTCCAATCTGGACCACAGGTCCATATCTGGTCATCTGTGTCAGGATCGTTTGGCCCGTGGTAGGATCGATTCCCAAATCACGTCTACCGCGCACTCGACCTGCAGAATCCAGAGTCTCCTCAACCGATTGATGAAATGGTCCATAAAAATCTTCAATCATTTTATTCCACACCAGATCTCCATCCGCAATGATGTCAAACTGCTTTTCAATCTCCGCAGTGAAATTATAATCCATCACAATACTGAAATTTTCATTCAGAAAATCAGTCACCAACAACCCCATATCGGTGGGAATTAATCGATTGGATATAGCGCCTGTATTTTCTGTTTTTATTTCTTCAGTCAGCGTTCGATCACCCAACCGAATAAATGCAAATTGCCGTTCTACACCGGGCCGGTTTTCTTTGACGACATAACCACGATCTTCTTCCATGATCTTACTGATCGTTGGGGCATACGTAGATGGACGCCCAATACCTAACTCTTCGAGTTTTTTCACAAGACCCGCTTCTGTATAGCGAGCAGGTGGTTTAGAATATCGTTCCGTCCCTGTCATCTCTTTCAATTCAAGAGTCTGTCCTTCTTTCATTGGAGGCAGAATAGCACTATCCTCATCTTCAGGTTCATCATCCTGTGTCTCGATGTATAACTTAAGAAACCCATCAAACTTTATGACCTCACCTCTTGCAACCAGGAATTCATTTTGATGTGTTGAGACAGAAATGTTTACAATAGTTCTCTCCAGTTTTGCATCGGCCATTTGAGATGCCATTGCACGCTTCCAGATGAGTTCATACACGCGTTCCATGTCTTTGTCTCCATCTATCGTTGGATTCTCAGGGTAGGAGGGACGTATGGCTTCGTGAGCTTCTTGCGCATTTGCAGATTTCGAACTGTATTGACGGGGTTGTACATAAGAAGGCCCGAAACTTTTACTGATCTCAGCAAGGATTTCCTTTTGTGCAGTTTCACTCA
>JAYUXX010000061.1:0-12754 GCA_043752765.1 Saprospiraceae bacterium
GTTAGATTATTCGTATACCAAAACCCTTCTGTGAAATCATGTGCCCATGTGATGGGACCTGTCTGAAAAACGGTGTTGTGATCGATCCAAACGTCTTTTGGTTCTCCAATCTTCATAAAAGTCCCATCGTTCGGACCGTTAATATTCAAATCGCCGTATGCAGGTCCGTTTATATCATCAAAAAGATTGTTCGTTATTTTAATCCTCGAGGAACGATTGCCTTCACCACCATCGGAACCTGAAAGAGAGATTCCAGCTCCAACATGACGGATGATGTTATTACTGATGATGATATCACTAACATCAGCTTGTGGCGAAGCTGCTCCTTCTGTACGTATTGTCAATAGGATTGCATACCCGCTTTGCCCCAGGGGAAGATCAGCCCAACAATACTCTAAAATGTTTCCATCCAACAATACACGCCTTCCGGTTTTTAATTCAAAAAGATTTTTTATGGTCCAGTGTTTTCCTGCGTACGAAGGATGTTCGACGCGCCATGACCAGGGTTTATAAAAATAATTATGCCTGATTTCTATATCAGAAGGAACCAGGCCCGCAATAGCAGGGGCGCCGCCACCTATCAAAATATTTTCTCCGGATGCTTCCAGATAGTTATTCAAGATCTTGAAAGGACCGGGGCCGTTAATGCCGGAGATAGCCTGTGCATCAAAACCAATACTGTGAAAGTCGGAAATATATGAATCAACAATTGCAGCAATGGCACAATCAAGTCGGACACCGTATTTCATAACGGTTGCATTTGTGTGTCCATGGATGTAACATCGATCGATGATAAAGTGATGGGAAACCAAACTCAACTGATTTTGAGCTGAAGATCCATCACCCAGATTGACAAGTCCGTAACTATTCAACACATTGACATCGACTGTTATTTCAATTCCCATAATCCTGTAATGATGTGCATTAGCCTGTGTCTTCAAGCATGGGATACCTGAAAGATTATTTGTGACAATTTTAGGCATTGCATCTTTTTGGGTCAGAAATGAAATGTCTCCCGTAAGTCCATCCGGATCAATTCGTGTTTCATTGGCGGGCAATAGATCCATTCGTGAAGACATGATAATGATCCATTCATCACCTGCACCTTTGTCCGGAAGTAAAAATCCCCCGATAAAAGTGACCCCTGCATCGAGTATAAGAATAGAACCTAGTGGAGCTGCATCTATGGCATCCTGAAGATCAGTATAATCACGATCTACCGGACCTACAGTAATGATCATGTAGCCTGTTGTATCAGGAAGACAGGTAATTACACTTGCGGTATTTGGTAATGCAGGTTCAACCTGTGCGATGGCCGAGCTTAGAGAGAATGCAATCAGTAATACCGTAAACTTAAAATTCAACTTCATAATGAATGTCTTGATGTCGCAAAGGAAGACTGAGTAAAATTCGAAACTACATTTCACACTGAAATTACCGCAAACTAAAAAAAGGAGTAAGGGATAAATAAAAATATCTATTGCTGAATTATGATTTTCTGAATTGCATGTTTTTCTCCACAAATCACAGAAAGAAAATAAATTCCATTTGAAACATTCTTTAGGTCTATTCTTTCTATTCTATTTAAATGTTTCTTGTCAAAAACAAGTTCTCCAGTAGCCGAATACATTTTAATCGAACTTTTCCCTTCATTTTCTAAAGAAATGGTGAGAGCTCCATCCGAGGGATTTGGATAAATTGTAATGCCTGAATTATACGAGGCGTCGTGCGTCGCTGTGAGAATGGAAATATTTAAATAATGGGTATCGGTATCACATTCATTACCTGCTATCAATGTTGCCTCAAAGTCTCCATCGAGATAATCGTGAACAGGATTTTGTTCATTACTTGATTGTCCATCACCAAATAGCCATAGATATGATGTAGCATTTGTTGAAATATTTGTGAAGGTGACAATATCATCTTCGGTGGAAAATGTTGCATCTGCTATCACTGAAGGGTCAACGAGGTTAAATAAGGTATCGGTCATTCCTTGGCTTAAATTATAGTATGAGCCACTTGGAGTTCGCTCGTGTTTCATTGCACGTACCATGTATTCATAAGATCCGGTATCAACTAAACAAGAGTCCACAAAAGAGTTGCCCTCAACCAAGTTCGAGTTGACACGGATATACTCATCCGAAAAATCTTTTCTTCTGTATAAATGGTAACCTTCAACAGAATCCGTAGAAGCTGTCCACGAAATATTTCCATGAAAATTTTCAGCTGATGCTATCACATCGTAAGCCGGAGCAACGATATTATTTCTTAGTGTTGGATCTCCCATGAACGCCATATGTACTACGCGTGCACCGAAGTTGGAAGTGTATAAAGCATTATTGTTTTGGGATAATCGCACATTGTAACCAATATTTTCACCAAGGCCCATGTGATGAAATTCCCAATGTGGACGTCCGCTCCAAACATTTGTCAATGTCCGGCCGGATGCTAATGGAGCTCTGAGAAAATTGTCCGGCGTATCCCAGTCACCAAAATAGCTTCCAAATAACATTGTAAAAACGGATTGAAGATCGGAATTGGCAAAGTCGGTCGTGGTACCTACACCACCTGATCCCTGATACCATCCTCCACCGCAACCATATGACCATAGGTAGCTTCCTGCAGACATATCCGGAAAATAATCTCCCGGAAATACATTCTCAGTTCCGACCAATGGGCCTGCATTTCTCCATCCACTTGCTGCGAAAGCTTCCCCACCAAAATATCCGAAATTATCATCGATTAGCGCGCGATGCTCTGCTTCAAAGATTTTGTGGCGATATGCATGATCCTTATCAAGGTAATTGCGCAGCAACTCCTGTTCCGAGGTTACAAAGGAAGGCATATTGAAAAAATCTACGCGACCGATTTGTAATTCCAGATCGGAGGGTATCAATGACTGATCAAATTTTCCATCTTCAGGTATATTTCGATTGCGGGGGTCGGCTGCCGAAACATTATTGGTAAAAGCATCAGACCACACTCCGTTCATGTCTGCATAATAAACATCAGCAGGATATGCTCCCGTGTGTTCTGCATGGCCATCTACATTGATCTCGCCACCATATGGAACCGGTACGCGACCAAATAAAAAAACTGCTTTCGTATCTGCAGGATCCTGATTGTACGCATTTACGATAAGTGATTTTACCAATGTCACTGGTGCACTTCGTGAAACATTCAATTGAACTACCTGCCAGCCATCACCTTCAAAATCATGTTTTAGACGACTAATTTCAAAAGCAAGTGAGTCTATAAATGTACTATCAACCACGAGCAGAATGGTGCCTCTTTTTTCTACTACTGCAATATTGATCCCCGAGTTAATATAACCATAACCTACAAAAGCATTTGCCTGGCGAACTACTCTGTATTCGTATGAAATACCTTCTGAAACCGTAGAATCAATAAACTGAGTATCCGAACCTGCAAGCGTAGTGACAAGGGCTCCCCAAGTATTTCCGGTTTTTAATTTACGATATACGAAGTGTGCTGTTGCGCTATCGTTCGCAACCCAATTTAGTGTGATGCGTGGAGGGTTGCTTTGTACTTCTGCACTGAGCTCTACGCTTGCATCCCGGCATGATTGAGTGAAAACACTTTCCGTTAGAACAATTACAAAAAATATTAAGGCAAGTATAGATTTTATCATAAAGATTTAAGTTCTGAATATACCAATAATTATTCGACTATAAGTTTGCCCGTACCAACGATTTTCTTTCCTGATTCCAGTTGAAAGATATATAAACCAGGGCGAAGGTTCTCTCTTTCTATTCTCAATTCACCATTTACTAAATTATTATACTGTCTTATCATTTTGGACTGTGTGTCAAATAGGGAGAGCGAATAATTAATGTGATCCGGATTTTCAAATACTAATGTTGTAAACTCAGTAAAAGGATTTGCTGAAACTTTAATAATAATACCCGATTCAGAATTGTCAACTTCTTCTAGCTTTCCTTTTGAATCAACCTTTACTAAGTAAAAATCACTGTTAAACGTATTCTCATCGACCCTAAAAGTTACCGAGCCTAATCGTGCAAAACCGTTGTCGGATGTTTCCTGTACAGCTGCTGCATCACTAAATAATCCTTTTGGAAATATGGATTCCCATTGCACATCACCTGAAGCATTTGTTTTAACACAATACATATCTTCTGTATCGGTGATGTCATTTTCTTTTCTCCCGGCTAGAATAAATCCCCTATCCGAGGTTTCCTGTACGGCATATCCAATATCGCGGCCTGCACCTCCATAATACCGGTTCCATTCCTCATTTCCTTCTGTATCTGTTTTTACCAAATATAAGTCAGCATCAAGCGTAAATTCATGTCCGAGTAATATAAAGCCACCATCGGAAGTAATATCGACAGATTGTGCAATTTCAAATTCAATAGTTCCAAAAGTTTTTGTCCACAACGTATCACCCAGACTATTCATACGAAGGAGAAACATGTCATCTCCCCCAAATCCTCTACTATTTGTTTGGCCGGCTACTACATATCCCCCGTCAGCCGTTTGCTTAATGCTAACTCCATAATCCCTTCCAATACCACCATATGTTTTTTTCCATTCAACAATTCCATCCGCATTGGTCTTTAATAAAAATACATCTTCAATAAATGAATCCCCATTAAAGCCAACTGCTATAAATCCTCCATCAGAGGTTTGCTGGACACAACGACCTACATCTCTGAACAACGAGCCTCTGTATTTCATATTCCACTTTTCATTTCCTTTCGAATCAGTCCTGATCAAAGCAAGTGAGTCGATACCGAAAGCAGAAGAAGCTCCACATAATATAAACCCCCCGTCCGTAGTTTGTTGCACTGAGTTGGCTACCTCATAGTTTTCATTTCCAAATGTTTTAGTCCACACCGTGTTACCAAGGAAATTGGTTTTGATAAGATACATATCCCATCCACCGCTTCCAAAGCTTGCCGTAGGCCCAAAAAGAATGTAGCCACCATCACTGGTTTGTTGAAATGAATTTCCGAAATCATGCTCCGGACCTCCAAACGTTTTTTGAAAAGTTATCTGACCAGACAATTGCTCCGTTAATAGGATTTGAAAGAAGAAAGAAAATGTACAATAGAGAAGGTATGTTTTCATTGGTCTGCATTTGACATTACATTACTCGGTTTTAATAAATAGTGTATCCTCTATTAATCTTTGGCTTTCGCTCTTACTTCAATATCATCTTTCTCAAGATTTGATCGTAAAATTAACTGGCTATCCCGTAAAATAATTGAACCTGATTAGATTGAAATGGATCCATAGATTGCGGATTACCATTTCCCACACCTGCGATACTTCCTTCCCCGGAGATTTTCAGATCAACAAGATTACTGGCTAATGGACATAGATACCCATTTTAATCGATAGCTTCAATTAGCACATAGGATAAGTCATTTCCCATTGGAAAGAATTGAGTGTCGATCCGGAGTCAATTTCAGGAATTTGGGTTCTTCCGCTGTGTTCATTGATTTTTCACCAATCACTTCTCCTTCTTTGTAAGCAATTACTTGTAAAGCACCGGTTGCATAAACAACATCATTCCACATCAAGCGAAATCGCTCAATTGATTTTGCTGAATCAGGTTTTTTGCATTGTTTGCTGAGTGATTTACCATTGAGGAATAATTCTGCACAATCTCCATTCGTATAAACGAAAACAGGAACTTTTTTCCCTTCATATCCTTCCCAATTCCAATGCGGTAAAATATGAATCGTCGTATCCTCCGTATTCCAATAACTTTTGTATAAATAATATCGATCTTTTGGAATACCCACCAGATCTACAATCCCAAAATAAGAACTCACAGATGCTTCCTTATCTGTTAATCCCATTTTCAACACTCCATCATTCTGATACGGTGTCGGTTCTCCGAGATAATCAAATCCTGTCCATACAAATTCACCTGCAATATAATTTTCCTCTTGTTGCCACATAAAATCATCGTCAGCGATTTCAGCCCACTCAAGTGCATTGAGATCATAGGAGCTTACCTGAAGCGATTTTGTGAAATCCGTTTTGGCCGATGGCAATGGAAGTTCATAAAATCCACGTGTACTTACGGTTGATGCAGATTCCGAAATAATCACTGCTTTGTTGGATTCCAATTGACGAGCCAGGTCATATCGTCTACCATAGTTCCAACTATGTACATCATAAAAATCGAAATGCCGAAGGCTTGCACTATTGCGGCTATCACACACCAATGTTGTAGCACGGGTTCCGTCGTACTTATTTACATAATTTACCATGGTACGAAGTTTTTCGAAACCTCCTTTAATATTCCATTGCACATCTCCTATTTCATTCCCTACACTCCAGAGAAAAACCGAAGGATGATTGCGATCACGAAGTATAAAATTTTTAATATTCCGATGCGCGAACTCTTCAAACTTTGTGGTATCAAGGACTCCTGCTTTCTGATCATACTTATCGAATATTTGATTAAAAACGAGGATACCCATTTTATCACATAAGTCTAACAATTCAGGCGCTGCAACATTGTGACTAGTCCTGATTGCATTACAGCCCATGTCTTTCATGATTTGTAGTTGGCGCTCCGCCGCCCTGACAAAAAATGCACCTCCTAATGGCCCATGATCATGATGAAGATTGACGCCTTTCAGCTGAACACGCTTTTCATTCAGATAAAATCTATCGTCTGCAGTAAATCTCATCGAACGGATACCAAACGGAGTGGAATTAATATCCGGGACTTCATTTTTTCTTTTAACAATAGTATTTAAAGTATATAATATACCATTGCCGACATCCCACTTTTGTGGATTTGATAATGTAATTGTTGATTCAAAATCTCTGCTTTCACCTATTGGGATATTTCCTTTCACCTCCATCGAGGAAATTTCTTTGCCGCCAGGGCTTAGAATTATATGTTCAATGGTGAACTCGTCATCCAATGCTTTTGAATGATTGACAACTGCTGTGTTAACATTGACTTTAGAGTAGTTAGCCTTTACAGTCGGAGTGGTAATACGTTCTCCCCAAATACCTAAGTGAACAGGATTCACTATCATCATTTGAATTTTTCGATAGATGCCTGCTCCCGCATACCAACGACTATCATGCTGGCGTGTAACAACATGAATTGCAATTTTATTTTGTTTATCGGAATATAGTAAGTTGGTAATGTCCAGATAAAATGAATTGTATCCATAATCCCAGGCACCTGCTAAAATGCCATTGATATAAATCTTAGGGAAAGCCATGATTCCATCGCATACCAAGTAGACTTGCTTGTCTTCGTGTTCGTTAGTAAAATTTAATGTGTTGCGATACCAGCCTTCTCCTTTCCATGGCAGTTTGCCAGTGTTTCCATTTCCATCCGGGATAAAAGGGCCTTCAATCGCCCAATCGTGTGAGATAGAAATCCCTTTCCAATTTCTGTCATCAAAATCGTATTGAGATGCATTTTCAAAATGGCCTTTCGGAAATGATCAGTTGGATTGGAGTGTTATAATTTCCCTGGACTAACTGTACCCGGTGAACGTCAGAAATGAAAAAATAATAATGAGTGAATGCTGAAAGATGCCCATACTAAAATGTCACTCCTTTAGAAAATATAACGATCCTCTGTAAAAGCATTATTTAGAAAACGATCAACCCGGCATGCTTGGGCGTACTTCAATTTTGCTTGGCAATGTTCTGGGATTCATGCGGAGTAAATCGATGACCATATCGCCTATATCTTCTGGTTGGATTTTCCACCCATCGGTCTCATTTGGTACATGCCCATTGAAGTGTGTGGCTACAGAACCCGGCATGATTGTCGAAACCTTGATACCAAATTTTCTCAGGTCTAACATTACAGCCTGCGTAAAGCCAACCAAGCCAAATTTACTTGCGTTGTAGGCAGCTCCATTTGCGAAAAAATTTGTTCCTGCCAAACTTGCGATCGTAATGAGATAACCTTTGCTGGCCTTTAGGGGATCAATGGTGGCTTTGACCGTATTAAAGACACCGGTCAGATTAACATCGATCACTTCATTCCACTGATCATGAGACATGGTGTCGATGGGTTCGAAATGACCGATGCCGGCGTTTGCGATGACGATATCGATCTGGCCCCAGCGTGCCATGACATCGGCGACGCAGGCTTGTTGGCCGCTCCAGTCCCGGACATCGCAAGTCAATCCTATAGCATCGGGGGCTCCGAGGCTTATAAGTCGTTCGGCTAATGATTTTGCTTCTTCTGAATTTCTTCCTGAGATGGCGATACGCATTCGTTGGGCAGCCATTTTTTCGGCGATACCGAGGCCGATGCCTTTTGTGCCTCCGGTGATGAAGGCTACTTTATTTTCGAGGTTTTGAGATGTGGTCATTATTGGATTGAGTTTAGGAATAGAGGTAAGATATTGGTTTTTGAGGGAGGGTGGAGGTGGAGAATTGAAGGGTGGCATTTAGACGAAATTCTACAGCTAGGAGTCCTTGTGTTATTGGGAGAAAAGGGGAATTATAAATTTGGATTTTCAAGCAATCCTCGGGGCTATTATTGGACGGATAAGAAAATCCAAATCGTTCCTTGAGTTGGCAAAGGGATTTCGTCGAAAACCTACAGCCAGGATATGTGTCGTTATTGGGAAAAGTCCCCATTGTGAATTGTGAGTTGTGAGCTATGAGCTGTGAGTAGTGAGTTTTGAGTTTTCCAGCACGGAGGCAGGATGCCAGAGTGAGTACTAAGAACTTTTTTATAATAACAGCTGTCGTTTTACAGACCTAAATCTCAACTTCATTCTCAAAGCATTTAGACGAAATTCTACACCTAAACACCCCACTACCATTACATTCCAGCTCATCCTTTCTCCAAATCAAATGCGCAAATTTTACCGTTTTACACACTCCTTTTCCTTCCGCCCAGCCATTTCCCCTATTTTGTGATTGAATGCCCGGAGACTCCTATCAACTTTTCTTAAGCGTGCTGGCGATAAGCATACTTCACGCTATCCTTCCCAATCACTGGCTACCCGTAGTGGCGATCTCCAAGCAACTTGGCTGGAACAGCCGCAAGACAGCAGGAGTTACGATGCTCGCTGCCCTGGCACATTCGCTCAGTACAGTCCTCATAGGTATCTTTTTAGCCCTAGGGGGAATGGCTTTGGACTCCATCCTACCCTATTTCAAATACATAGCAGCTGGCCTTCTCATCGGATTGGGTATTCTTTTTATTTGGAGACATCAAAAACACATGCACTTTCATTTGAAGGATGTCAAAATCACTACACAAACCTCAATGGGATACATACTCGGCACCCTGCTTCTTGCCATGTTTCTCTCTCCATGCCTTGAAGTAGGAGCACTTTTTCTGGTGTCGGGAACAGAAGGAATCCAAACGACAATTACGGTAGGCATTATCTACACGATAACTTCAGCCTTGGGAATGACGCTTTTTGCATGGGCAGCTATGCAAGGCTTAAAGAAAATAGACTGGCACAAAGTGGAACATAATTCAGGTCTTGTATCCGGAATTATCCTGATGTTGACAGGAATTATGTTTATGGTGTTTGACTAAAATCAATATTAAATTTACCCATGTAGCAAATCGGTTTACTCCAGGTACACTTTCCATTAGCTCTGTCGTTTACTGTTCAGCATCTTTGATTCTTCCATTTTAATTTTGAGTTGATTATATTAGCCTATGATGATACCGAAATTTATTCTCCTTACAGCAACATGTTTGCTGGTCATGAGCGCTTCTAAATGTAATAAAGAAGTTTCAAAAAAAACACTTCGTAAAATTGAATTTGATCAATCTATGATCGACCAAAAAGGTTTGTTAATTGGGACTGTGATGGTTGACTATGAGTTTTGTATACCAAAGAATGAAACGTCCGTGGCAGAAGTGAAAGCAATCGAACCGGACGTCAATATCCCTAGACTTGCTAAAGGAAGAATTGGATGTTCCGCAGAAGAATACGTTTGTATTGTATCCACGAAAGGACCGGAATGGAAGGAAAGACTTTATGCGATAGCCTCATTACCCTACGTAAAAAGAATTATTCAAACCGATTACGAATAGTAATTCTGCTTCTTATGAAAATGCAAAACATTATTGTATTCGCTCTTCGATTAATCGTAGCCATCATTTTAATCCAGACCCTGTATTTTAAATTTACAGCGACACCTGAAAGTGTTTATATTTTTGAAACAGTGGGCATGGAGCCCTGGGGTCGAATCGGATCGGGCATTATAGAGCTTATCAGCGCTATTTTAATTTTAATTCCGCGCACCGCGTGGTTGGGAGCCATATTAGCTCTGGGGAGTGTGGCAGGTGCCATTTTTTTTCACCTGACGATATTGGGAATTGAGGTGATGGAGGATAATGGATTGCTATTCATTCTCGCTTGTGTAATATTTGTCTTCTGCCTTATTATTTTGTGGAATGAGCGACAAAAAATCCCTGTCGTTAAGCGCTTTTTGCCACCTCAGATGAGCCGGTAAATTTCCTGAATTCCTTTCAGTTCTTTTTCAAAATCGATATTCAGGTCGATTAATTTTCCACTCCGGATATCCATCACCCAACCATGTACGATGGGATGACCTGTGCGCCCAAATTGTTGCTGCACTGCAGCAGTCTTGATGACATTAATACATTGCTCAGTAACATTCAATTCGACAAGGCGGTCGAATCTTTTTGGAATATCATGGATCGCATTCAATTCATCTTTATGGAGTCGATAGACATCCCTGATATTTCGTAACCAGGGGTTCAGGATGCCCATATCTTCCTGGGTCATAGCCGCCCGAACACCTCCACAATTATAATGACCACATACAATGATATGCTTCACGCGTAAAAACTTTACAGCATAGTTGATCACTGCCATGACATTTAGATCAATACTCACTACAAGATTTCCAATATTGCGATGCACAAATATTTCACCCGGAGCTGCGCCCATCATATCTTCTGCGGTAATGCGGCTGTCACTGCAACCGATATAGAGATACTCGGGATATTGGTCGTTGGCTAGTTTTTCGAAGAATAAATCATCTGACTCTCTTTTTTGGGCAATCCACTTTTTATTATTCTCGAAAATATTATCGTAGGAAATCATTCTTGTTGGGGATTGAAAACAAGGGAAGACACTTATTAAAAGGAATAAAGGGTGACAGAAGCAGTCGTTCCGGGTTTACCAAAGCTTCGTTGCTGGAGAAAACTCTAGGCAACTCTAAAGTCCCTCCATAAAAGAAATTGATCTTTTATTGAATCACAGTAATGTAGAACATCATAGGAACTATATCATTTGGTAAAGATGACATGTTCATAAATTTAATTTTCACATTGTCAGCTGAACTCACTCGTGCATAACTGATCATGATATCTGTCAATTCCTGGCTTGGTGAAACGTGCACAGTAGCCGTGGTCAGCGCATTAGGAATCTGAACATTGAACTCAATGGACGAGTCGCCCACAATCACCGGAGGATCAATCATGATGTGCTGTCGAATGATTCCCGTAAGGTCAGTTCCATTTGAACCAATTCGCACAGTTCCATTGATGTCCAATGTTGACTCCGGATCATTTGTATTTATCCCTACATTACCCATACCATCGATTCGCATACGTTCGACTGAATCCGTTGCGAACCATAATGATGTATTCTCGTATAACTTAAAATAACCTTCACGCGTATCGTGTGAAACGCCCAAAACAAGACCATCCGTCAAAAGAGCACCCGTGCTTGTAGTCGAAAGTCGAATCCGGGAATTTGGCGATATGCTATGTATGTGGAGTTGCGCTTTTGGATTCGTCTGATTAATACCGATCGATGAGCCCTGATTGAATAGGTTGATAGTACTAACCCATGAATTGCCATCCCATCGGAGTGTGGCTCCATTCACACTTGCTTCTGGTACGAGTGAAGGCAAACCTGCCCAAGTCGCTCCATTAAATGTGAAAATGCCTTTGGTGGGCGCTGTCTGATATACCATCATCCCAATATCATCAATGGTTAATCCCATGGCTACTCTTTCGGTAGAGGTCATTCTCGGCAGAAGGATACCTTTTACATTGGAGTTTAATTCAAGAAGTGATTTGGGATTTGGGGAGGTAGTTCCAATCCCCACCTGTCCAACAGATAATAAAGGACAAATTAACAGCAACTGCAGAAAGAGTAAGGCTTTCATTCAATATAAATTTAATTGGTTCATTTTGTTTTTGCAATCCTATACGCCATTTTGCAATACCTCTTTAATCGCGGGGAAAAAATGGCCATATATGCGCAATCGATTGAAAATCTTGCATTAATAAAGTATAAAATAATTTAAAGGAGGGAGTGGATACCGGAAATTTGGCAAATCCTTATGCAATATAATTCAATTTTTAACAAAACTGAATTCTTCCCTTTATGTTCATTTTGAAGTAATTAAAGCCTGTTGCAGTGTTTATCAGGTAAGTGCATTGCAAGATTAATTTGATAAGAGAGTTCGTTACAAGACTGATTTAGTTGGTAAGCGCGTTGCACGATTATTGTATTCGATTAAAGCATGCATGTAAAAAATATCATTTAGATAGGAATGTTCCATTTAATACGTACTAAATAGGCAGCCCGTAATTGCACGGATTATTTGGTTGGTAGGCGCGTTGAATAATTATTGTGGGAAGCTCTAATAACCAACTGATCAAAAAAGAACCTAAGTGAATATCAACACATTATGAATTTAATTAATACGAATTAAGGGGTTATTTGAGGTTCCCTTGTGTTTTGATTAGGGCGTTGCA
>JAYUXX010000062.1:0-5531 GCA_043752765.1 Saprospiraceae bacterium
ATAAATCTTGACAATGGAATAGATGTTATTTCACGTGCAGGAACAGGGAGAATGGACGCTATTATATCATCTAATAATGTAACCACTGTAGCGGGTGCAAATGCGGAAATTCGTGCTGCTGCAGGTGCCTCGGGTAGTGTACATAGTAACAAAACCTGTGCATGGGTTAAAAACAATACGGTTTCAACACTTGCATTTTCTCAGCTTGAAGGACGCGTTGTAAATGCGCACGAACTTATTCTACAAGGAGGAGGAGCCAGTATGGCTGCAAACTGGAATGCCAACACAAATGCTCCCGTAAGTCCACCCGCTGTAATGAATCCTCTTATAAGCGGTGCTGGTATGATCACATTCGCCGGCGTATGTAATGCTCCTGCAAATCCCGCAATATCATTTTAATCGAACAACGAATAGTGCGCATTAAGAAAACCAAATGAAAAGTCCAATATTAAATAGAATGGAATATAACATACATAGCAAACAAGTTGGGTTGGTATTGTCTGCGATGATCATCTTCCTTCTAGGAGGTGTTTCATCATTAGACGCCCAGATTTTTCCTGTTCCGGGGTTTACGCTTCCGCCCGGAAAAACAATTTGCATTACCTATGAAGTAGATGTAAATCTCAACATTGCTGACACCGTATGCCAAATTTCTAACCAGGGAAGTGTCTCGGGCACAAATTTCCCAACGGTGCTAACGGATGATCCGATGTTCCCCGGGATCAGCAATCCCACAATTACATTTATTTCTCAGCCGGCAGCTATTACACTTTGCCCTAATGATACTACCGTCACTGCCTTAGAAGGACAATGCATCAAACCATTGACCTACGCAGTTGATGCAATAGGATGTCCTGATGTAACGATTAGCTATCAGGTGAATGAATCTCCGATTACATTTCCTTATGACTTTCCCGTAGGAGTAACGGTTGTGACGGTGATTGCTTCAACCGGAACTCCACCAAATGACACATGTACATTCGCGGTAACAGTTGAAGACATTATGCCACCAGATATTGTATGTAATGATTTAACCTTACAACTTGATATTAGCGGAAATGCCAGTTTTACCTTACCACAAATTTCAGGCGGTATTGCTGATAATTGTGATGTAGATACTGTATTCCTTCTTACCGGAACAAATATGTACACCTGCTTAAATGCAGATCAGACCTTTGTTGTAGTCGTACAAGTCACGGATGTCAATGGTAATACAGCAACCTGTTCTTCAGTAATCACGATCCTGGATGATACAAATCCATGCTGTGATGCACCAATTGCAATATGCCAGGATATAACCATTGCTGCTGATGATCAGGGTATCGCTACAGTTCCTGCAGATCAATTAAACAATGGTAGTATCATTGATTGCGGACTTGATAATTTTTCAGCTTCCCCGGCTACCATCGCTTGTCCTGTCACAAATCCGACAATTGTAATTTTACTTGTAACGGACCTAAATGGTAATACAGCTACCTGCATTGCAAACGTGACTGTTGTCGATACACTGGCGCCTTCCATCATATGTCCTCCGGATATCACCATTGAGTGCGGTGCATCTACCGATCCGGATGGCGGTAATTTTCCAGGCACAGGAAATCCAACAGTTGCCGACTGCGATCCAAATCCTTTGGTATCATTTACTGATGTAATAGTGGGAGGTGCATGTCCTCAGGAGTATACAATTACGCGAGTATTTACTGCAACCGACTTTTTAGGCCAATCAAGTACATGCGATCAGACAATTACCATTGATGATTCTACTCCACCCACAATCGAATGTGCACCAAACGTAACCGTTGAATGTTTTGGAGATACCACAGTTGATAATACCGGAATGCCGATTTTCTTTGATAATTGCGATCCATCTCCTGTATTAGATTACAGTGATACATCGATCAGTGGAAATTGCCCGGTTTCGTTTTTCAGAATATGGACCACCACAGATGCTTGTGGCAACAGCACAGCATGTCAGCAGTTGATTACGATTGATGACACAACTCCACCTACGATCACTTGCCCAACAGATGTAACCATCGAATGCGATGATTCCACCTTACCAGCAAACAATGGAATGGCAACAGCTACAGATAATTGTGACCCATCTCCGGAAATTTCATTTACTGATTTTGTAATTCCTAACAAAGGTTGTGCGCAGGAGTCATTCCGGATCAGAACCTGGACTGCAACCGATAATTGTGGAAATACATCCCAGTGCACACAATTTTTTGAAGTTGTGGACACAACACCGCCGGTCATCACATGTCCACCTAATCTAAGTGTCTCCTGCCCGAATAATACAAATCCTTTTTTCACAGGATTTGCAACAGCTACAGATAACTGCGATGAGACACCAATAGTTACCAGAAGTGATATCACTATATCCGGGCAATGTAATGATGAGTATACCATCAATCGAACATGGGTAGCCACCGATGATTGTTTTAATAGTTCAACTTGTCTACAGGTGATTATGTATGTGGATACAACATTCCCAAACATTGTTTGTCCTGCAAACGTGACGATTTCCTGTGCAAGCCAGGTGACTGCCCCAAACACAAATGCTGTTTCAGCTTTTGATGTTTGTGACGGAGGTTCAATTGTCATTACGCATGTCGGGGATGTTACAACGAATATGACATGCATAAATCGATTTACATTAACACGTACATATAGAGCAACTGATGGCTGTGGCAACTCTTCGACTTGTGCACAAATTATTACTGTGAACGATGTGATAGCTCCTATCATGACCTGCCCGGCAAATCTCACATTGTCATGTAGTAGTCAAGTCCCGGCTCCCAATACTGCTCTCCTCACAGCAACCGATAATTGTGGAGCAGGTGTAACCATAACACACGTTGGTGATGTCAATACGAATATGACGTGTACAAATTCATTTATTCTTTCACGCACCTATCGCGCAACGGATGCTTGTGGGAATTCCAGCACATGCACACAAACTATTTTGGTGAATGATATAATTGTTCCGACTATAACTTGCCCTGCTAACATAACCGTATCGTGCGCTAATCAGGTTCCTGCAGTAAATATCGCCTCAGCAACAGCCACTGATAATTGTGGGCCCGCTACGATATCTCACGTAGGCGATGCCATGATCAATGTGACGTGTCCTAATCGATTTACATTAAACCGAACATATCGGGCAACAGATGCCTGCGGCAATTCAGCAACGTGTACACAAGTTATTTTAGTCAATGACCAGATAGCTCCAATGTTAACGTGCCCCTCTAATATAACCGTGACTTGTGCCAGCGATGTACCAGCCCCGAATACAGCAACTGTGACCAGTACTGACAATTGTGGTGGAACCACAACGATAACTTTTGTAAGTGATGTATCATCCAATCCAACCTGTGCAAATCGTTTTAATATCAATCGTACATATAGAGCCACAGATGCTTGCGGTAATTCCGCTACTTGCATTCAGGTAATTTCTGTTTTTGATAATGTTCCTCCAACCCTTACATGTCCGATGAATGTCACAGTCCAATGTGCAAGTCAGGTTCCTGCTCCTAACGTTGAAACCGTGACAGCATCTGACAATTGTTCTGGTACTCCATCTGTCACGTTTGTTGGTGATGTCATTGTGAGCAATGGCTGTGTAAATCGTTTTACAGTTACCCGGACTTACAGAGCAACAGATATATGCGGCAATTCAGCCACATGCAATCAAACAATTACCGTATTTGATAATACAGCTCCTACCATAACATGCCCGGCAACGATATCGGTACAATGTGCTAATCAGGTTCCGGCGCCCAATATTGCATTCTTAACTTCAACAGACAATTGTGGCGGCACATCAACCATCTCCTTTGTGAGCGATGTGGTTTCAAGCCAAACATGTGTTAATCGTTTCACACTAACACGGACATATCGGGCAACCGATGAATGTGGAAATTCAGCTACATGCAACCAAATCATAAACGTATTTGATAACACTGTACCGACCCTAACTTGTCCTGCCAATGTAACTGTACAATGTGCAAGTCTTGTGCCTCCGGTAAATACTGCGGGGGTTAGCTCAACTGACAACTGTGGGGGAGTTGCCACAATCTCACATGTAGGTGATGTCGTAACAGGGCTGACTTGTACAAATAGATTTACACTTACGCGAACCTATCGGGCAACAGATGAATGCGGCAACTCAGCTACATGCGCTCAGGTAATTTCTGTTTTTGATAATACCCCCCCTTCGATTACATGCCCTGCGAGTATCACTATTCAATGTGCTAACCAGGTTCCGGCCGTAAACACTGCCAGCGTTGTCACATCAGATAATTGCGGTGGTGCTGCATCAGTCACACACGTTGGAGATGTTATCACGAATCAAACGTGTGCAAACCGATTTATTCTTACCCGAACTTATCGGTCAACAGATGTATGCGGCAATTCATCTACTTGTGCCCAGGTGATAACCGTATTTGACAATACACCTCCTGTAGTAACCTGCCCTGCGAATCTCACAGTACAATGCGCCGCGCAGGTACCAGTACCAAATATTGCAGGTGTAGTGACATCCGACAATTGTGGGGAGCCTGCTACAGTGGTCTTTGTCAGTGATGTAATCAGTAATCAGACATGTATCAATCGGTTTATTGTTACACGCTCCTACAGGGCAACAGATGTGTGTGGTAATTCAGCTACATGCGTACAGGTGATCACTGTATTAGATAACACACCTCCAGTGATAACATTCAATCATCCATTACTGATTGGGGTTCCCAATGGGGGCACTATAGAAATTCAGTGTTTTGGACAAGATCCGGAATGGGAGCCTCCTGTCTTTGATCAAAATAGTGCAAGTGCCACGGATAATTGTGCTGGCCCTATTACATTCACATATAGCGAGACATTCCTTGATGGAGGAAATTGTCCAGAGGATGGATATATAAATCGCTATCAATTAACATGGAATGCATTCGATGCATGTGGTAACAGCAGTAGTGCATCCGTTTTCCTCGAATTAATTGATACGATCCCGCCAGTTATTCTCGGAGTACCCGATGATATTACAGTCAATTGTAATGAAATTCCTGAACCACCGACAAATATTACGGCTACGGATGAATGTCAGTGCGCATGTATAATTGAATTTAATGAAACGAATCCTGCACAAGGTTGTCAGAATGGACAAATTATTGTCAGATCATGGACAGCAATTGATGATTGCGGAAATGAAACGATTGAAACTCAGAATATCACCCTTGTCGATGAAGCAGGTCCAGTACTTGAAATCGTAACGCCGGAAATTGCTGGCATTCAAGATGGCACCATCTTACAATACACTTGTAACGAAGGTGGCATTCCGGATTTCTTTGATGACATGAATGCGGAATCCGTATTCAGTCCTGTGAGCTGTGGCAATTCGCCTTTAATCACATTTGACAACGAAACAGTTATAGCACGCAATTGTAAATTCTTTGGCTATGTAGAACAAAGGATTTATGAATGGACCGGAATCGATGCCTGCGGAAATGAAACCATACTGGCAATAACAGTGCAGC
>JAYUXX010000063.1:0-2195 GCA_043752765.1 Saprospiraceae bacterium
TTCATTTTTGAGATATCGTAAACAAATCGTCATCATTTTCTTCGAATAGGTATCAAATAGAACCTTTTGTGCAAGGCGGTTTTGCTTCCGGCATTGTTCGACTATGGATTTCTCATCGACGTTAGACATCTTACCATGCACAATTAAGAGACGAGGTCACCCTCTAAAGGTTGGGTAGATTGTTATTCCCGGTAAGGTAGGTAAGTAAACCTTAGTGCCTGAGTCTCCAATCTCGGATTCAGCCTCGAATTTTGGATAACTGTTAGGAGATGCTAGGCCTGGACCTAATTGACCCATTGATAGTCAGTGCCTTAGGACTTGTTTGAGATGATTAGTATGGCTGCTGCTATGGTTGTGTCTACTTGATCGATGCAAGCGTGAATGCATTCTGTTGTTTTAATATCCCAAATACAAAAATTCACGTACAAACTTTTCACCTTCCGAGAGAATTGTAACAAAGTAAATTCCTTGCGTAAATATTCCCTCAAGTTTGATCGGATTATTACAGTCGATGTCATTTGCTTTAAACAGTACAGCACCATTACCACCCGTAATGATCAATTCATCGATGTGTGAATCACATGAAATGTTCAATTCGTTGTCAGTAACAGGGTTAGGATAAATTCTGAATGGGTTTTGTGGAATCGGTTCTTCAAGAGCTGTCAGAACCACTTGAATTTCACAGGAAAATGTCGTGTATTCACGAAAGCGCACTTGTGCCTTGTAAGTGCCGCTTTGAACAGGTATCCAATAGTTTTTATTTGTTGTTCCTATATATTCATTATCGCGAAACCAATTGTAACGAATGCCTTTTGGTACAAACAAGGTATCATTAAACTGGGCGATGGGCGGTGCCATGGGTTTATCATAGAGCTGCTGTACATTCATACTACCTCCCTCCCAGGGCTGATCTATGATGTTCACAATTTTTTCATTATAAATATCCACGATAGCAATCTTTCTATCCGGCTTTTCATCAGAGATATAGGGCACGATATACAGATCTTTATTCTGATCATACACGGTCATTTGAGAATTCAGATGACTCTGAAAATTTGGAATCTCTACATAATGTGGTTCCACACTTTCACAAGGAACTATAATACTGCACATGCCATTTGAATGACCAATGAAATCTCCATTTTTATGGTTCACATTCAAACCATGTGGATAGTCCAGTGAGGAACCATCGCATATAACATCGCCTGATCGTGCATCAATTAAATAGTATTTGGGATAATCAACATGCAAATATTGATTTGTTGAAGGATTAAAAGCCCGTGTTTGTCCCCATACAAATCCCCCACTATTTTCAATCGTACCAAGAAAAGTAGATTCTTTTGTGATCAGATCTAAAGAAAAAAATTCTCCGTTACTTTCATAAACTAATTTCTGCCGATAATAATCATATTCTATTCTTTCAGGAAATACAGGATAGGATTTAATATCTAAATCAACCAAATCGATTATATGAAAATTACCTATATGACCAGGTAATTTTCCTCCGTAAAAGTACCTTCCATTAAAACGGTCTATTGCAGATCTGAAGAATTGATTCGATGGCTTTTCAGCAAATTCGATCAGTGTATCGATTGATTGGTCAGATAAATCATGTGAGCAAAAATATTTGCCAACAATGCCATACAGCTTTTGGCCTTGAGCATTATAGCTGGTAGTCAGAATAAAAGCGATTAAGACAAAGAAGGCTTTCATATGAACCAAGATACAACGCGCCGTCGCAAAAGCTATGGCGCATTAACAATTAATCAAGCAAATGACGATCTAAATTCGCCGCCGCTAAAGCTATGGGGCATAAAACACAGGCCGCCGCAAAAGCTATGGCGCATAAACACGCGTCGCGAGAGCTATGGCGCATAATACTGTATATGAACGCGCCGTCGCTAAAGCTATGTCACATAAATTAAGTGTAATAGGTAGTCTACTTGAGGTATAAGAAACCTGTCCTTTGGCATGGCGATCAAGTCGCTCATGCAAGTCTTGTGTACAACCAACATAGTGAGTGCCATCCTTGCAAAGCAGGGTATATACTGACCATGTAAGCGGACTGAGTCCGCCGTAGCTCGCCGATGTAGGAAACTGTTTCAACTGGAAAAATCTTTGCCCGCCGAAACTCCTTACTAAATGCAGAGCTTCGGCGAGCGAAGGCGGCGGAGGAGGGATTGGCTAGCGCCGAT
>JAYUXX010000064.1:0-12729 GCA_043752765.1 Saprospiraceae bacterium
TCATTCTCAAGAGGAAACTGGTACCTCGACCTGATCCAAAAAGAAAATGATGTGATAGCAGCTCAGTGTCAAGCTGCATTGTGGGGCAATGTGTACTTCTTTTTAAAGCGCAAGTCTGCTATTCCGCCGGAAGAGATCCTTAAACAAGGCATGGCCGTGAAGCTCAAAGTGAACGTGGATTATCATGAGCGGTATGGTTTGAAACTTATTATCGAAGATATAGATACAAGTTTTACGATTGGGTTACTTGAAATGCAACGACAGGCAATACTGCTCGAAATAAAAAAGAGAGATTTAGTTCGAAAAAATGCCCAAACACATCTGCCTTCTGTTGTCCAGCAACTTGCTGTTATTAGTTCAGATAGAGCTGCGGGCTATAAAGATTTCGTAAAGCACCTTGCTGACAATTCATATGGTTACGATATTTCCGTAGATCTATATGATGCTGCTATGCAGGGTCAACAAGTTGAGATAGAGATCCTTGCCAAACTTGACGAAATTGAAAAGAATAAGTATCATTATGATGCGGTGGCCATCATTCGGGGTGGCGGTGGGAGGACAGATCTTGCAGCCTTTGATAACCTTGCACTCGCAGTTAGAATAGCTGAATTTCCAATCCCTGTTTTTATTGGCATTGGTCATGAGATTGACCAATCCGTATTAGACATCGTAGCGTACCGTTCGTTAAAAACGCCTACTGCTGTTGCTGATTTTATCATTGAACATAATGCAGACTTTGAAAGCCGGCTAGATGAACAGTACCGCTGGATTAAGGAAGAGGCTATGGACCGGATCAGATCTGAACAAATGCAACTTGAGAGTTTATCACAAGCATTACGTCAAGGTATTACGTCAAGGTTGCGTCTGGAGGAAAATAAATTAAACAATCTCCTGCTAATTTTAAAAAATGCAGGGAAACAATTCATCAGTTTGCAAGAGCGAAAAATTGATTTTATGTTTTCGTTGCTATCAGCGATTGATCCTGATAAAGTTCTTGCAAGAGGTTATACGATCACTACCCGAGAGGGAAATTCGATCACAAAATCAACAGAACTTCATCATGGCATGGCTATTCAAACTGTATTTCAGGATGGTACCGTTAAAAGTATAGTGAAATGAAAAAGAAAGAAAACGATTACGACAGAGCTATGCTTCAGTTGGAAAAATTAGTTGAACGTATTCAGAAGGGAGAAATGGGACTTGAAGATATGCGTCAGGAAGTCAAATCCGCAATGGAACTAATCCAACTGTGCAGAGCAAAGTTGCGAAATATCGAAAAGGATTTAGGCGAATCGTTAGAGGAGGAATAAGAATATTCTCAAATAATTAATTCCAAAATTTTCGAGAATATGTGCCGGACATAAAACCGTTTTTTTTATTTCGCCTGATTTATTTAAATCAGTAAAAAAAAACGGTGGAAGCCGGCCCGGCGGCCTGCGCTTCCACCAACTTCACCAGTTGAAAACAATCTTTATTACTGCTTTGGAATCCTGAGAACCTGACCTGGGTAGATCTCGTCCGGATCTTTTAGCATAGGTTTGTTAGCCTCAAATATACTATTATATTTCATTGCGTCGCCATAATGTTCCTTGGCAATTTTCGACAATGAATCACCTGATTTTACTTCATAAAAAGTTGACTCTGGTTCAACGTTCACTACACTCATGCGGTCGTCTACTTTGGATATACCCATTGTGTTTCCGACAGTAAGAACAACAAGTTCTTTAGCAACTTGCGTCTCTGCTTCACCGTATACGACAACGGTTTCATCCTGGATATCAAGTGATAGATTTTTGACCGGTAATTTTAAGTCATTGACTGCACGCATCATTGCATCTGTCTTAGAACGTTCGGCACTGGCATCAGCTGTTGAAGTTGTAGTAGTTTTTGCATCGTTATCATCTTTCTTGTCGAAGATCTTAGCGCCTGCACCTTTTAAAAATGAAAATAATCCCATGTTGATTGATTTATTGTTTGATTGAAATATTGCTCAACTGAAAAAGAAGAATTCCTTTTAGGCAGATGTAACAACCAGGTTCGATAAAAGATTAACAAAAGTTAAAATTTTCTAGAACTATTTCTTGACGAAGGTGCTTAATTTCTAAAAATGAGGTTAATCTTGGCTACACGTATATAAGATGTGTATACATTACCTTTATATGTGTATTATGAGTAAAAGCCATTGAAAAACAAATCCGAAGCATTAGCCATAGAGGTTGGAAAAGAAACACCTCTAATGAAACAATACCTGAAGATTAAGAGTCAGCACCCCGAGGCCCTCTTATTATTCAGGGTAGGTGATTTCTATGAAACCTTCGGCCAGGATGCAGTTCGAACTGCAGAGGCACTTGGGATCATACTTACCCACAGAAACAATGGTGGTGTCAATGTGGAACTGGCAGGTTTCCCTTACCATTCTATGGAATTATATCTCCCAAGACTTGTTCAGGCCGGGTACAGGGTGGCTATCTGTGAGCAACTGGAAAAGCCCTCAAAGGAGAAGAAAATTGTAGACCGCGGAGTTACTGAGTTGATTACCCCAGGAGTTACCACATCTGATTCACTGCTGGACAGAACACACAATAATTTTTTGGCCTCGATTCATTTCTTTTCTGGAGATCACTTTGGCGTTGCTTTCCTGGATTTATCAACAGGTGAATTTGTGGTGAACGAAGGATCACAACGCGAGATTGAAAAACTCTTTCAAAGTTTTAATCCATCGGAAATTCTTTTTTCAAAATCCAATAAAGACCGTTTCGAAAAATATTTTGGCAATTCATATTACACCTTTGGATTGGAAGAATGGGTGTACACATCTGATTATACCACAGAAAAAATTCTTCGGCATTTTGAGATGTCAACGTTGAAAGGATTTGGTATTGATCATCTTCAGCATGCCCAGGTTGCAGCTGGCGCCATTCTCCATTATCTGTCAACTACGAAACAGGATGGACTTAAACACATCAGGACGATTAGCCGAATACAGTCTGATCATTTTGTTTGGATGGACCGCTTTACGGTCCGGAATCTGGAGTTGCTTCAATCGGCACATGAATCAGGTACAAGCCTTTTAGATATCCTTGATAAAACTTCCTCACCAATGGGTGCAAGGATGTTGAAAAAATGGATTGCATTACCCCTTATTAATAGCAAAGAAATAAGGTCGAGGCATGATATGGTAGATCATACCCTGCAAAATCAGGATTGGGCATCAGATCTTAAGGATCATGTAAGGATGATCGGAGACCTTGAACGCATCATCACGAAAGTTTCCCTCTCGAAAATTAATCCAAGGGAAATGATCCAGTTGAGGCGCGCACTCTCTGCATTGCAACCCATCCGGGAATGGATGCAGGAAAGTCAGCAGGAAGGAATGATGCGAATGGCCGATCAAATAAACATCTGTGATCATTTGCGTCAGACAATTGAACTTGCCATAGAGGATGATGCTCCTGTGATGCTGATCAAAGGAAATGTCATTCGAAAAGGATACCACGAAGAACTCGATGAATACAAGGATATCATCGGGAATTCAAAAGAAATTCTCATCACCCTTCAGCAGGAGGAAGCTATAAAAACAGGAATTGCAAACCTAAAGGTTGGGTACAATAATGTATTCGGGTATTTCCTGGAGGTAACAAATAAATATAAAAACCTTGGACTGATCCCGGACAATTGGGTACGTAAGCAGACCTTATCAAACTGCGAGCGCTATGTCACAGATGATCTTAAAAAACTTGAGCATAAGATACTCAGTGCAGAAGAAAAGATAGGAGCGTTGGAAGAAGGACTGTTTAATGACCTTGTAACAGCAGCACAGGAATATATTGGCCCTATTCAGATCAATGCAAATGTGATTGCACAGTTGGATTGTATTCTTTCACTGGCTTCTGTGGCTCATGCTTATAATTATTGCAGACCTGAGATGAATGAAGGTTTCGCTATTGAAATCAATGATGGTCGGCATCCAGTGATCGAGCGTCATCTTCCTGCAGGCGAAATCTATGTCACTAACAGTCTATTCCTGGATAGTGATCATCAACAGATCTACATTATCACGGGTCCGAATATGTCCGGCAAATCAGCCTTACTAAGACAAACCGCGCTTATATGTTTGATGGCCCAGATGGGAAGTTTTATACCTGCCAAATCTGCAACACTGGGCATAATTGATAAACTTTTTACGCGCGTTGGTGCGTCCGATAATATTTCATCCGGTGAGTCTACATTCATGGTGGAGATGAATGAAACAGCAAGTATTCTGAATAATGTATCTGCCCGTAGTCTCATCCTGATGGATGAAATAGGTCGAGGCACCAGTACATTCGATGGGATCAGTCTTGCATGGAGTATTGCTGAATATTTACATCACCATACACAGTGCAGACCCAGGACCTTATTTGCCACACACTATCATGAATTGAATGAATTAGCCGATCGGTATGATCGAATTCATAACTATCATATAGCCACTCAGGAAACAGGAAATAAAGTAATCTTTCTTCGTAAACTGACACCTGGAGGAAGCGAACACAGTTTTGGAATTCATGTAGCCCGGATGGCTGGAATGCCTAAATTGCTTCTGGAACGTGCAACTGAAATACTGCATGAACTTGAATCCAAAAATCTTAGCCTGGATGAATCATCTGTAAAAACAAAGATTAGGGAACTCAGGGACCATACCTCCGTTCAACTTAGCATTTTCGACCAGACTGATGTCAATGCAATGAAGTTGAAAGACGAGTTAGCCAAACTAAATATCAATCAGATGACACCTATAGAGTGTATGCTGGCGCTAGTTAATTTGAAAAAAATACTTGAACAGACGTAAGGGTGTAAATATTCCAATCCTAATTTCCCGTTCCAGTCGGGTTAACTTTTTTCAGGAAACATGAGCACACTGATTAATTCTTTTTCATTAAAGTATTTTCGTGCTGCACGTAAAAGAATCTCTGTATTCAATTTGGTTATCCGGGTTTCAAGACTTTCCATTTGAACTGCTTGTGCGAGCTCAGTATTATTAACCCATCCATTAATAAAAGCTCCCATCCAGAATTGATTTTGCTGAAGATCTTTAATGCGACTTTGACGCTGGGTTTCTGTAATTTTTGCGATATCCGTCGGAGATACCTCTAGTTTTATCTTTTGAATAACTTCCTTTGCCTTCTGAGTCAATTCGTCGGTCCGTCCGGGCTCTGCATTGAAACTAATACGGATTGCATATTGCTGGATCGGTAATTTTGACTGACTGCCACTGATTGTAACTCCATACACACCACTCTCCTCCTCACGCAATGCCTCGCGCAATTTAATCCGCGCCAGGTCAACCAGTGACTGCAGCACATAACCGGTATCTGGATTAAAGTGATCGGGGCCGTGATATATTAATTGAACCAATGAGCGGGGAGCTTCCCCCATTTTATACACAGAATCTATCTTCCCGGAAGGCATCCTATCCCCAACATCCTTCCAGGTCTCAGACCTACCGCTTCCCGGCAATGCTCCAAGGTACCTGCTTGTCAATCGCTGAAGACTATCGGGATCAAAGTTTCCTACAAAGAAGAAATGCATATCACTTACATCTTTGAATCGATCCTGATAAATATCAATGATCTCATTCATCTTCACATGATCGTATGATTCCAGAGTTGGAAAGCCCCGGCGTGGATGGTTTTGCGAGGAAATTTTTGTTACTCTATCGGAAAACCAATTTTGGGGATTTGATAAGAGATTCGCATACATTCCTCTTTCACGACTCAGAAAAGAATTGAGTGCAACGGTATCTTTTCGAAATGCCGTCGTGTAAGAATAGACTAATTGCATCATCATTTCCAGATCTGCTACCGAAGATGAACCGTTGAAACCTTCGTAGCGCTCAACAATAAAAGGGCTAACGCTTACCCTCAATCCGGATAGTTTTTTTTCAAGTGCCGTAGCATTAAAAGTACCAAGACCACTTGTTCCGATTACAGAAGAAACACTTCGTGCAGAAGGAAATTTAGTAATGTCATATTGTGAATGCCCACCAAGGCTGTAAGCATTCATCAGAATCTCATCGTTCTTAAAATATGTGGGCTTTGCTGTAACTTTTACTCCATTTGCAAATTGCCAATGGTAAATATTTAATCCTTCATCATGAGCTGGCGATAGTATTGCTTTTACCGGAAACGAGCCATTTAATAAAGGCGCTGAAACATCTATATCGACATACGCAGGTAATGGAATCTTACTAATCTCATTCATGATACTAATAAGCTCGACAGAGTCCGGGAGTAAAGCTTTATCCTTTTCTGAAGCCGTTATTAAAACCATTCTGTTTCGATTTGTAATCCATTGACTTGCTAAATGGCTAACCTCCTGAACAGAGATGGTTGGCATCATTGATAAATTCATCTCAAGCGTCTGTGAAGCGTCAGCTATAGGTGTCTGATCCAGAAAGTGGCCCACTAATCGTTGTACAATTCTCCCCGATTCCTGCTTATCCTGTTCCAATACACTCTGTTCTGCCTGCCGCATGATTGCAACTTTCTCTCTTTCCAATTCGGTGACGGTAAAACCGTGGAGAAGTACTCTTTGATTTTCCTCCAGGAGTGTTTTGTAAGCACGACGGATATTTTTCGCTTCAGCTACAGCTGTACTACTATATGTGGCCAGTTCTCCAACGTCTTGCGAATAACCCGTGAAACCGAAAATATAGGGAGGATTTGCTTCCCTTGCTTTTTCAGCAAGTCGTCTGCCCAGCATTCGGTTATACAGATTGTGCAGTATCCTTGTCCGGTAGTCCAGAATATTTTCTAAAGGCTTGTACGTATGCTTGTAGATGACCTCCAGACGACTATTGGTAGCTTCTGGATCCGTGATGACCCGGGCGAAGGTTTCTTCGTGAGCAGGAAAGGATACAGGAATTTTATCTCTCTTTTGTGGAGATGGGATCATGTTACCAAATTGTGCTTTTAATTGTCCCTCTACCACGTCCAGATCTATATCGCCTACTACCATGACTGCCATCAGATCAGGGCGATACCAATCCTTATAAAAGCGCCGCACAGCATCATAGGACACGTTCTTAAGGATCTCCGGATCACCAATAGGCAATCGGTCAGCATACCGGGATTTATAATACATCATAGGTAAGTATTGCCGTTGCATCCGTTGGTCAGCACTAAGTCCCGTCCGCCATTCGGAAATAACTACCCCACGTTCTTTATCAATTTCTTCGCCGTCGAATGTGATGTCACCTGCCCAGTCTCGCAGAATCAACATTCCTTTATCGAAATGCTCTGGTTCATCCGTTCTTACCTGCAACATGTACACAGTCTCATCAAAACTCGTATACGCATTCAGATCAGGTCCAAAACGCGAACCAACAGATTCCAGGTAGTTTACTAATTCATTCTTTGAAAAATTTTTACTCCCATTGAATGCCATGTGTTCCACAAGGTGAGCGATCCCTAGCTGGTCCGGATCTTCCTGCATTGATCCGGCCTTCACGGCCATGCGAAGTTCTGCCCGGTTTTCAGGTTTTTTATTGACTTTTAGATAGTACGTGATGCCATTGGGCATTGTGCCAATTCGAACAGTTGGATCCTGTGGTATAGAAGAAACTGTTGACTGAGATTTTATCACTGCAGATGGCGCCTTTGCTTCTGCCGGATTTTGGTTCTCAGCAAGTTTAGGGGTGCACGACAGAAGAATAATGAGGGCGAGGAAAAAGAGGTGTTTCAACATAGTTTGTGTGGTTGTGGGTATTAATATCGTAAAAATTAAGGAACTTAATTTTATGTATTCTAAACGGGAACAGCTAAAGAGTGTAGCATTAGCTTCCTAAGTAGGGTTCGAATCACATTTCTTCCTCATTCTTACCAAAGTTTAAAAGGCGCTTTTATCTATCATTAGGATCACTCGCAGCTTCTGCCAATTTGGAAAACTACACCATCACGCTATTCTTCACCCCTTAGTTTATTATCCTGTCTGATGGCAAAGTCTACAATCGTTTTCATCGATCTTACGATAATAAAGAAAACAAAATAGACAAGTGTCAGCACCATCCATAACCAACGAAATGAGCCCACATCATCAATGTGTTTTCCAGTCAATAAATACGACCAACCATATGCAAAAGCAAGCAAAGCAATGAAACAAACGATCGAAGTGATCCAATACGGAACAAATAACTTTACACGTAATGCGACAACCGTATTCAGAATGATAAAAAGCAATACCATTGCAGTACTCACAATCCAGGGACCGGCATTTACATTAAAAAATTCATTGTTCTGCGGCATAAAATTATCCAGGAGTGTAAGGATAATCATCATACCTGCCACCATGCAAGCTTGGTAGTAAGGCTTTAGAAAAAGTAAACCAATTTTTGAAGGTTGAGTCAATGATCAGAATTTAAAATTGTGCCACTAAGATCATAATCCGATGCAGTCGTGATCAGTACATTTACAAACTGACCGGGATTTACTTGATATGCATTTGCATCCATCCAGATTTCATTATCTACTTCCGGAGAATCAAATTCGGTCCTACCTACAAATTGACCACCTTCCTTTCGATCAATTAATACACGCAATGTGCGCCCGACCAGTGATTCATTATGTTCCAGAGAAATCGATTGTTGAACAGACATTACATCTTCGGCCCTCCCTTTCTTGATTTCAGAAGGTACATCATCTTGTAACTCATGTCCTCGAGTACCCTCTTCGTGTGAATATTCAAACACCCCTACCCTGTCAAACCTGGTTTCTTTAATAAATCTGCACAGTGCTTCATGATCCTCTTGTGTTTCCCCGGGAAATCCAACCAGAAATGTAGTGCGAATACGAATGTCGGGATTTATAGATCGGATTTTGCGTACCAGATCAGTTGTCTCAGCGGAGGTAATCTGTCTTCGCATTCGTTTCAATACAGGATCACTGATATGTTGTAGAGGCATATCCAGATAATTACAAATCTTAGGCTGATTCTTCATCACCTCAATAATGTCCAAGGGAAATTTGTGTGGATAAGCATAGTGTAATCGTATCCACTCAATACCTTCAATCGCACAAAGCTTCTCAAGCAATTCGGGTAGCGCCCTACGTTGATACAAGTCGAGGCCGTAATAGGTTAGTTCCTGAGCTATAAGCATAAGCTCTTTGACGCCTCTTGCAGCAAGGTGTTTTGCTTCATGTACTAAACTTTCGAGGGTACGCGATTTATGTTCACCACGCATCAACGGAATAGCACAAAATGAGCAGGTGCGATTGCACCCTTCGGAAATCTTTAGGTAAGCATAATGCGCAGGAGTGACAATACTACGTTCTCCGATAAGCTCATCTCTATACGTTGCACCCATTGTAGCGAGTAGACCCGGAAGCTCCATCGTTCCGAAATAAGCATCTACTTCAGGTATCTCTTTCTCAAGATCATCTTTATAGCGTTGCGAGAGGCAACCCGTTACATAAAGTTTTTCGAGCCTGCCATTTTTCTTTTCATTCGCATATTCCAGTATGGTATTAATAGATTCTTCTTTAGCCAAGTCAATAAAGCCACAGGTGTTGATGACTACGACCGGGGTAGAGTGACTTGTTTCGTGATAAACTTCGAATTGACTGGCTTCAAGCTGCGACTTGAGAACTTCAGAATCTACTAAATTTTTACTGCATCCAAGCGTAATGATCTTTACTTTCTTCGGATGAATGGTTTTTGTGCGCAAGAAGGTCTATTATAATTGAGAATGCAAATATATTTGAATTTAAAGTGGCCTTAGGGCATTAACCCTTAGGATATAATAAGACTTGTGAACTAAACGTTAAAACGCTCATGATCAGGTGTTTCTCATTCCTTCTTCTTTTATTAATGCCTTGTATCTGTGTAGGGCAGATAGGGATGAACGTTCGATATCTTTTTGGAAAATCAGAAATCCTCGATTTGGAGAATATCAATCAGGATGGAATTCACGCTTCCCTTGAATATAATTTCCGTTTAAAGCAGAAAAGGGTCGAATTCCGTCCAGGCCTGGGTTATCGGTTCACATTCAACGATCTGGCTTATGATGGAAATCTGAAATCCATTGATCTGGACTTCGGAATTGCAGTATATCCCTTTGATTTTGGTGGGGATTGTGATTGTCCAACGTTTTCAAAGGAAGGTAATCTCATCAAAAAAGGGTTTTTCTTTGAAGTTATTCCAAGTGTTGGGTATCAAATCCTTTCCAGGATTCGAAGTATCCCGGATGATCCCCAAAATCTACCTATCCGTAGTAAGAATGTGGTCTGGAAAATCGGCGGTGCTGCTGGTCTCGATATTGGAATATCCGACCGTTTTACCCTAACCCCTATGCTTTCTGCTACGATGCTCTCCTCTTCTGATTGGGAAGGTCTCCAAAATGATGGCACATCCGGCAAACTTGATGATTATGTTTATTTCGGAACAGGTATCAGGGTTACTCACAATCCAGAAGACAGAAAACGTCGCAGGCGAAACTGACGATAACATTCCCAGAGAACTATACCTGCAGTTGTAGCCACATTCAGCGAGTGTTTCACTCCATCCTGTGGAATCTCAAGACTTCCTTCACACAATGAAAGGACTTCTGGACTTACGCCTCTCATTTCATTACCAAAGATCAAAGCCAGAGGGAAAAGATCAGGGAGACTAGCCTCATCTAAAAAAATCGATTTGTCAGTTTGTTCAACAGGCATCATTGTATACCCTGACTTTTTTAAATTATCCAATGCCTCTATTGTTTTTTCATGGTACAACCATGAAACGGAGTTAGCCGCACCTAATGCTGTCTTCATAATCTCAACATGCGGTGGCTGAACTGTAATACCACATAAGTGAACGGCTTCAATTGAAAATGCATCACAGGTTCTAAAAATAGCGCCCACGTTCAATCCAGACCTTATATTATCTAAGACAACTACAACTGGTATCTTTTCCAGGTTCCTATATTGGATAGGATCTGGTCTGTTCAATTGATCCATGGATAGTTGTCTCATAACAGCGAATTAAACAAAATCTAATGGAACTCAACCAATATGAAAATTATTTATACGAGATTAATAGTTCAATAACTTTTGTTTAGCATCAAAAAGTAGTTGAAAGGATTCCAGAGCTTAAATCAATCATACATCATCAGGTTGCTTACTTTAGCTCCTGATGAATTTTAGGACAAAGGCCTTCAGGTTAAATGTAATGGCGTCGTTCATAATCTACGCCATTGTCATTCTATATCAGGGCTACCAATATGGACAAAGTGATCAATCACAGATTTTACCTGTTCTCTATGCGCTAGATCATCCAGGCACGTATACCAACGATCATTATGTGAATGCTTATCTGGCAAGTGGAACGAACGAGCGAACGATATTTCATAGCATTCTCCGGTATGCAGGATATGACCGTCCGATCATTGTTTTTGGTTGGCACTTGCTTTCAGCCATTGCATTAATTCTTGCGTGGCTATCAATTGCAGGGACTTTTATTAAAAACCAGGTCCTGCAATGGATGTGTGTTGTGATGATTCTGACCATTGGGTTTCATACATCAACGGGATCGAATGAATTATACTACAATCAATTTATTCCCAGTCTGCCAGCAAAGGCACTTGCCTCATGGGCACTTTATTTTTGGTTGAAAAACAAATTTATCTGGTGGTCAGTGGGATTGATCTTATCCGGATACCTGCAGCCACTGGTGGGTCTGCAATTATTTATAATTACCACGATTGGCTTGATATCGGAAATGTTGCTGCGCCGAAATGAGAAGGAGGTCATAGACCAATCTGCAAGAAATACTTTTCCCTTGAAATTTGTCATGTTGTATTTAATTTTTACGATCCCGTGGCTCTATTTTTTAGTCATAAACAACGGAGGACATATCAATCCATCTTCCTTTATGAAAATTATGGAGTTCCGATTGTCACATCATTTTTTTGCTTCTGATTTTGGAAAAATTGATCTGCTGGCAGGTATTATATTTTTTTCGATTTGCCTTCTCACATTTAAAGAGAGATTGCGATGGATGGTTATAACAGCGGCAATTGGATGTATTGTCTATGAAATTGGTGTTGAAATATTGCGCTCCAATATGATATTGTATACACAATGGTGGAAAACAACAATATGGATAGAAGCATTTGCATTTATTGCCATTCTCGTTTTTGTTGAAAAAAAATTAGTAGTAGGAGAAAAATATTGGAATGCAAATCTCTTAATTCCCATGGTGATACTAGTTTTCGTTGGAATTTATCGGTTTTCTCAAATTTTTGGTGACCTGCCGCCGTATATGCAGCCCTTGAGCCAGAGAACGAGTGATGAAGTCAATATCAGTGAGCATGCTCAGCGATTAACACCCGCAAATTCGGTGTTCATCATTCCGTATGATTTAAGTGCTTTCAGATGGTATTCCAAACGAAACACATATGTGGATTATAAGGCCATGATTCACAATGAAGCTTTCCTTAATGATTGGTATACACGCATCGTCCAGGTCTACAACTTTGATCTGGAGGCTAAAAAGTCAGGTATCTCGATATCAACCAACGGTTTATTCAATACGGCCACAATGTCAACCGAAGTGGTTGAGAAATGGAAAAGCTTAGGTGTGACGCACTTTATTGGTCAGCCTGATGTAATTCCGGGCCTCCAATTACTTGAGTCTAACCAGACGTATGGTTTATTTAAACTGCCATAGAACGAAAGCAATCCAAAACAATTTCTCTCTGGATTGTTTACT
>JAYUXX010000065.1:0-2192 GCA_043752765.1 Saprospiraceae bacterium
CATAATTTCCTCGAAATGGTACAAGCTCTGCGCTGAAATGAAGTATCTAAACAGTTTATAAATTCTTCCAAAAAAAACTCCAAAATCTTAGATTCAAATTCGTTCATGCAATCGTATGTCCATGGTATAATCCTAAAAATAAATTAATAATGAAACAAAATTGGGCATTTCTTAAGCTCGCCAACGTTATGATGTGTGGCATTTTTTTATTTACGGCATGTGAGAAAGATCAACTTCTTTCTCTAATTTCAGAAAGCAGGTTCGATGAAGATCGACCAAACGCACCGAAAGCACCTAAAGGCACATTTTTCTTTGGACTTAGTCCTAACAATGAACTGGTAGGTTTTAGATCAGGTAATCCTCTGCAAGAAGAAAGCACTGTTACTATTACGGGTCTAATGTCTGGTGAGAAAGTACTTGTCATTGATTTCAGACCTGCCACGGGTCAACTTTATGGCGTAACTAACATGAGCAGAATATATATTATCAACACTGATTCAGGTGCTGCAAGAGCTTTATCTACGACTCCATTTACACCGGTCATTAATGGCACTTTGGTTGGCTTCGATTTTAACCCGACAGTCGATCGCATTCGTCTTGTTACAAACAATGAACAAAATTTGCGACTCAATCCAGAGACGGGTTTAGTAGCTGCAGTTGATGGAAATCTCAACCCAGGGGATAGATCAATTGTAGCTGTCGCAATACACAAACAGTTTTGCGGGAGCTACTTCCACTACACTATATGATATAGATCTCTCAGACGATAAACTATATAAGCAAGTACCTCCTAATAATGGTACGATTGTTTTAGTAGGTTCGTTAGGAATCCTTGCTACGGGTGTAGGAGGATTTGATATTTCAGCAGAAAATTCTGTTGCACTCGCAGTTGTTTTCGGACGTGAAGATGATGGTGATGGTGATCAGCAGGAAGAGTCCAATGGTAACAAAACCAGAATTTATTACTTTGATCTCGCTACAGGAGCAGCCACTAACGCTGGCAAAACCGATAGAGAAATTATCGGCTTGGCTATTCCCACTAATCCGGTTGCATATTCCGTCGATCTTTCTAACCAGCTTGTTATTTTTAACCCTGAACAACCATCAACACTTTACAAAAGACCATTTACTGGCCTTCAGACTGACGAGGTTGTAATTGGAATTGATATGCGTCCGGCTACATCACAACTTTATGCATTAGGAAGTAGCAGCAGGGTATATTCCGTAAATATGGCAAGTGGTGCTGCAACAGCAATTGGTACGACATCTTTTACACCAGCCTTAAGTGGTACATCATTCGGATTTGATTTCAATCCTACTGTTGATCGTATACGAATTGTAAGTAATACTGGTCAGAATTTAAGAGTCAATCCGGCAACCGGTGCGGTTGCAGTCGTAGACGGATCACTGAATCCTGGAACGCCTACTGTCAGCGCGGCTGCGTATACAAATAATTTTGCTGGAGCATCTTCTACTATCCTATATGATATTGATTATTCAACAGATCAATTGTTCAAGCAGTCACCTCCTAACGATGGTACATTGAGTGATCCTAAATCATTAGGCATCAATGTCGATGAGTCAAATGGCTTTGATATTGGAAGCACTAGCGGACAGGCCACCGGAATATTTTCTACAGGTGCGCAAACAAAAATTTACAATGTCAATTTAACAACCGGATCAGCAACTGCTATCTCTGCTTTTCCTGAGAAAGTAAAAGGATTTACACTTGGGCTTGGGTTCTAATTAATTATTCTTTCATCATATAAAGAGCTGCTCATGGAAACATGGGCGGCTCTTTTTATTTTATTTCATTTTGAATGAAAAGCTTCTTAATGAATGAACTTTTACTTTATCTGCTCATTGCACTCCAGAGATGCTTTATCCATAAGCGATAAAAAATCCTGTGGCGTCTGGCCGGCTTTAACTTGCTCCTCGATAGCGATATATTCTTCAAACGAATAATTTTCTTTTAACTTTTCAAAAAGACAATTGCATAATTCAGTTTTGCCATCTGAATTTCTCGAACAGGATGCTATAAAATTCTGTCTCACAGAATCGGGATATTCTTTGGAGCTTTTACAACCTATAGTAAAAAGCAATACAATTATGCCCATAAAGGTTAATCGATTCATACGTTTATTTTTTTTATTCAAAGATGGGCAATAATGATCTACATTATTCACTTCCGG
>JAYUXX010000066.1:0-2187 GCA_043752765.1 Saprospiraceae bacterium
ACTTTGGTGGTTTAGTGGATGAAATTGCTGTATACGATACTACGTTGTCACAATCGGCTATACAGGATCATTTTGAAAGTTCCAGGCAAATGCAGGAACCAGGTTTGAGAATTTATTTCCCGCTTGATGAAGGCAATGGGGTTCGGCTTGGCAACATTGGATCTGTATTTTTAGATGGAGGCACTATTTCAGGTGTTGAATGGTCCGCGTTGGCAGCAAATCAGGAAGTTGAGCCTCATGTTTTCACTCCTGTTACACGACAGGTTACATTGAATCCAAGTGTGATCTCTGTAGACCAGGTGGATTTTACGGATCGTTCGACCGTTCCGGTGTCGGGTTTTGTGAGGTATAAAAACACAGATTGTTTTGCGGAAAATGTCGAAATTCTTGTCAATGGTGCATCTTACAATCCTCAGATATTTACTGATTCGACTGGAAGGTTTGTAATTGATTTTGATCCGGGCTCTACTGCAAGATTGTCTCCTAAATTCGAAGACCATGTATTCACGCCCGCCTTTTGGGAAGTTACAAACCTGAGCAGTCCAATCGCCGGTATCGTGTTCAATAACATTACTACACGAAGGGTATCCGGACAAGTAGCTGGAGGATTGTGTAAAAAATCAATCATCAAAGCGCCTCCCGGAACCGGACAGGGTACTGTTTGTGTTGTGAAAGTTCGGACTGTAGATGGTTGCCTTGAGCGTATCATCACAATCGACAACCAGGAAGGTTTCTTTGAATTCGATGACCTGCCACCTGTTCAAAAACTGACAGTAGCGGTTACGGAACATTCTAATCAGGATATCGCAGAAGCATTCGATGTACAGGGTGGTTCCACAGTAGATCTGTCAAAACAGGATACGACTATTGAATTCATATATACTGCGATGCCAGAGATCGAAGTGGTCAGTGGTCTGGATCCATTTTCTCCGGACTGTGATGTGATCGTGTTAGATCAATATGCTAACGTTGAGTTAGGAATCAAGTTAAAGGAGCAATATGAGGCTTCTCCGGGTGATGATGGTGTATGTTATATTGATTCTGCAAGTTTCCTGATCATCAATGGATTTGGGGATGAGATTATCGATACGACGATGAGCAATGGACTATTGGTGTATTCCTTTATCGTGGGCACACCTAATCCAACACCACCATATTTCAAGACAATGCAGATCATTAGCACTACGCTTGATGGTAATAATAGTGAGTTTACAAAACAGGCTGTCGTGACAGGTCTTCGTACGAAAGACAACACGTTCACCACTGTATTGCCTGAAACACCAACGCTTGTATTACGCGATCCACCGGGTGATGGCAGTTATTCGTATTTGGAAAAAAATGAAAAATTCTGTCAGAAAATTTCATTTACGAAAGAAGTAACTACCGGAGGCGGGGCATCAACAATTCTGGATTTAGGTCCTGATGTCACGATCCCAACATTCTTTGGAATTCCTGATGTTGAATTTACATCCAATATTGGTCCGACGATCACAGCTACATCTTCGATGAAGAAAGTTGATGGAAACTCGATCGAAGTATGTACCAGTCTGAGTGAACGTATCTCCACTAGTGATGAGGATTTAATCGTAGGTGGTTACCAGGGAGGTGATGTGTATGTCGGTGGTGGTTTGAATGTTGAGTTTGGTTTCGCTGATATCATAACTTTTGATTCTACAGCATGTGAACCAAGAGATTCGGTCACAGTTATCGTTGTTCCCGGAGACTATGCCACGACATTTATGTATTCAGAGTGGGGCATTAAAAGTAATGTATTGATCTATCTGCAAAATCTGGCAGACAATGCAACAGATACTGCTCAAGAGAATATTTATCTGGAGTCAATAGACCGATGGAATACCATATTAGATAATAATGCGGAACAAAAAGCCGCAGCGAAATTTGTCAAGAATATATCGTTCGATGCTGGTGTTAACTATGAGTTTTCAGAGACCAGTGATACGAATGTCGTGGTAACACAAGCGATGGCAGAAAACATTAATCTGGAGGTCGATCTGAGTTACCAGTTATACTTGCTTGGTATCGGAGGTGGTGTCATCATTAAAGTTTCTTATGAAGATGTGACGAGTGAATCGGAGGATGGTTCGACACAAAAAGGTATTACGACAGGTTATGTGTTGAAAGATGACGACCCGCTGGATGCGTATACGATTGATGTGGGAATGGATT
>JAYUXX010000067.1:0-2186 GCA_043752765.1 Saprospiraceae bacterium
TAAATGCAACAGTTAGTTTCTCTTCACTAAAAAAGATGATTCGTTCGCATCGGAGTGACACGGATGTGCCTTTATTTTTTAATACCTGTTTTACTTTCAAAATGCCTTGGCGATAAACAGATTGATGCATGGCATCACCCTTGTAAAGATTTTTTTTAAAAGAGTCAATACGTAGCAAGCCTCCGGAAATAATTAGAGTCCCGATGAACAGTGTGGAGAGGTATTGATGCTTTGGAGCAAATCTGAGGAGCGCAAGACATGCACAGATGCTACACAGCCCAAACAATGAAATAATGATCCATGAACTGAGGAATAACTTGACGGCAACTGCTATCCAAAAAGATAACAATAGCATAAGGGCTATCCATAAAAATGGGCTATTTCGGAAATTAATCATGGCTTCAACTGGATCAATCTAAATGTATCGGGAAGCCTCTTTTGTTACCCAAAAAGGTTAAAAAACTGTGGAACTGGTTTTTTGGCATGGTTTTTTACCCTTATTCCTTGGAATCGAGATATCCATCTTTTTGAAACGTAATTATCTGGCATATACAATCTTGATGGCCGGATGGCTAATCTTTTGTTATTGGCTGTATGCAAAGCAGTTATATCCACGATTTCATATGGTCCAGGGAACCACTTGGCCTGTGTTTGATGACGATTTAGATGTGCCTCTTGCCTTTAATTGGGGATCTGATATACTGGTAGCAGGCGAAGGATTTGATGAATGGGTTGATCAATTGCTTAATGTAGATTCCTCTGAAAACATTCTAATCCTTCGGGCTTATTATTTCAGGGATGAGGCCGGGTCAATTGATGAGGGAAAAAAACTGGGAAAGAAGAGGGTAGACAGAGTAATTGAATATTTAGGGTTTAGAAATGATCGAATGATGATTGAAATCATTTCGAAAGAGGTGGACGCTGATGTGCGGTCAAATCCTTTTGAAGCTTTTAGTTATGAAGTAGTTTCAAATCAGGCTATATTAAATATTCGTGTGGATACAATGGAAGTTTGTTTTCCCGTGAAAGATTCATTTTTACTTCCGGTATTTTTTTATGATGAATTCGATGCGTGGCTTGCCACAAAAAGTGATAAGAAAGAATCAACTACATACGTCATCGGTATGGCAGATGGTACAGGGATTTCGGAATCCGGTGATGTTGCATGGGAAAGGGCGATTGTCATACAAAACAAATTGATAGACAATGGGTGGACAGAGGATAGAATCAACATCACGACAGAACAGCGAAATTATTCTGAATCTATTCGAAATCGGTGCGTGATGATTTATTTTGACTAAGTGAAAAACGAAAATTATGTTCTGGCTCAATGTGTTTGATAATCAAGTTCTCCATTTAGTGGCAGAAACATCGGCCATTGTGATCGGATCCATGCTCATGGGTATTCTGCTTGCATATCTGCATTGGGGTACATTTCGTAAAAAAGTTGATCAGCTTAATAATAAACTAGATTTTGAACGGAACCAGGTCGCTGAATTAAATATTCAGTTAAACGAGGTTTCTTCGATACGCTCACATCTGGCAACAGAGATAAGTGATGAAAAGCTGAGACAGAATACATACGCTAAAACCATCTACGATCAGCAACAGCAACTTTACAAATATGAATCTCAACTGAATGACAAATCATCTTCAATTGATAATTTGAATGCTACCATTGATTCGTATCAACACCGGCTGCGGGTCATTGAAGAAGAAATAGTCAAAACAAGAAATTCACCGGTTGTTCAAAGAAAACTTAATCCTGTGCCGGTGACTCGCGCAAATTATGAGCATGTCAGCCAATTGTTAGGAAGACAGGTTACAGAAAATGATTTATCTCTTATAGTAGGCATTGGACCTCGTACAGCATTTTTGCTACAGTCCATCGGGATTGATACATGGGATAAATTAGCCGAGACGCCATTAGAAACGCTGCGTGAGATTTTGACAGATGCAGGGGGTGTTTACAAATCTTTAGATCCGACCCATTGGCCGAAGCAAGCCGTCATGGCCGCCTCGAGTGAATGGCGAAAGCTTCGTGTCTTCCAGGAATCGTTGAAGTAAGCAAAAAGGCCTTTAGGTTGACCTTTAGGTTGACGAATGTCTTTGTCAACTAATAATTAAGATTTTAAGGTAGGGAATTAATTTGTGGAAGGAAGTGGGGTGAACTTAGGAAAAGGCTA
>JAYUXX010000068.1:0-2185 GCA_043752765.1 Saprospiraceae bacterium
AAAGAACTCCATTTCCAAAAAGTTATTTTTCTGCTGAACAGTTTTCAATCACGAAGACTGTTTTTATGATTTACGGATCGAATACGACTGTGATTGAATATCAAAATTCAGGTAATGATGTTTTTGAACTGGAACTCATCCCTTTGATGGTAGATCGAGATTATCATCAATTGATGCATGAGTTCCAGGCATTAGAATTTAATTCGGTGCTTCAAAATTCAAATCAATTGAAAATTACCTCACAACCAGGGGCTGACCCGGTTTATATTTTTTTTGATAAAGGAAGGTTTACTTCCAATGAAGACTGGTATCGAAACTTTGAATATCAAAAAGAAATTGATCGCGGATTAGATTTTAATGAGGATGCCAAAAAAATTGGAGAAATAAATTTTAAATTAAATCCAGGTGAAAAAGCTTTTGTCATCTTAAGTACTGACGGCAAATTGCCTGACGGTCATCCGTCAACATGGAAAGCACATGAAGAGATCCGTCTTCGTTCCCTATCTGCCATGTTGCAGCCGGATTTTGTAAATGATCTGATCATTAGTGGAGATCAATTCCTGGTTTGGCGATTGTCTTCGAAAAGCCACACTCTGATAGCGGGTTATCACTGGTTTACAGACTGGGGCAGAGATACAATGATTGCAATGCGCGGCCTGATCATTGCAACCGGTAAAAAACAAATAGCGGAATCTATATTTCTAACTTTTCTGAATTATGTTGATGGGGGGATGATCCCTAATCGATTTCCGGATCAGGGCGAACATCCGGAATACAATACGATCGATGCGACGTTGTGGTTATTCATTGCCTTATATGAATACGATCAGAAATTCAATGATGAGACATTTATCCGGCGGGTCATGCCTGCGCTTACCAGCATTGTTGAAAAACATGAACTGGGTACGAGATACAATATTCATATAACCGAGGAAGGACTTTTGTATGGGGGTGAAGAAGGTACCCAATTAACCTGGATGGATGCAAAGGTCGGTGACCATGTAGTTACTCCAAGACGGGGATGTGCTGTGGAGATCAATGCACTTTGGTATAATACTTTGAAGATCTATTGCGAGTTTGGAGAAAAGCTGCGCATAGACATTCCTGAAAGTATATTCAAAAGTGTTGACCGTACAAGGGTCGCTTTTCAAACATACTTTGTAAATGAGAAAGGCTATCTCAATGATGTCGTGATTCCCTACAAATTTATTGATGATGCAATACGACCCAATCAGGTGTATGCAGTGAGTCTTCCATTTTCGCCTTTAACGCCTCAACAAAGTGAAAGTGTTTTAAAAACGGTGGAGGAACATTTGTACACCGATTATGGCTTGCGTTCCTTGTCCCCTTCTCATCCTGATTTCAAGCCTGTGTTCAAGGGAGATCAATGGGAAAGGGATCATGCTTACCATCAGGGAACTGTATGGTCTTATTTATGGGGAGAATATGCACTAGCTTATCTGAAGGTGAATGGGTATAGCCTTAAAGCGAAACAAATAATTACAGAGAAATCAAAAAAATTGGAATACCATTTTTATAATGAAGATGGTTTATATGCCATTTCAGAAAATTTTGATGGAGAAATTCCCGGTATGGGAAAAGGATGTATTCAACAAGCATGGTCAATAGGTATGACGTTGAAAGCGTTGTTAGCTTGTTCCGTTGAGTAAAATTTACCAACTGCTATCAATCATATTCCGGATCGCCACTTAATATTTAATTCTGACGAGATTAAGCCTGTTATTTCGTTCACTGGGAACGATACATTCGTTGTAAGCCACTTGTAGTCCATCTTTAAAACGCAATTTCAGTCTTTGATAGTCCGTATTGAAGACTGTTTTTCTTTCGATATAGCCTGTACCTGTGACCTCGTAACCGCCAACCGTATTTTCTTGTTTAATTTCATCATTGAATAAAAATCGCAATCGTGCGGGTGTTTTGAAAAGGAAAAATGAAGAATAAATGGCTTCATCATCTTGCGAATATTGACGTTTGTGTAATACTTTCTTCCAGTGTTCTGTACCATCCGGATTCACCGCAAACAAGATGAGATCTTCAAAATAATAATCCACCCAGCCTCCTCTCGCAAAGGAACCGTTCTCTCTTCTCACCGGTAAACTTGATCGCCTTGAAAACTCTTTATTTAGTTCAGCAATAAGGATCGCACCACCATCATCCCTGAGGG
>JAYUXX010000069.1:0-5499 GCA_043752765.1 Saprospiraceae bacterium
ATTTCAATAATCTCAGATGGCTTTAATCGAAATGTAATAAATGGTTCAGCATTGTCTTTGTTATCCGATCGACAATTAATATAGCCATGATTCTTTCTGTACTCTAATCTTTTCACCCAAACGCCTGATTTTCTATAATCAATCATTTCTGATCTGTCAATTACAATGCATTACGGCCTTATGTTGTCACTAATGTTTAACTGTAAGATTTAAAAAAGCCGCTAACTAGTTGATAGTTAACGACTTATAAAGTTGATAGTAGCCCTGCAGGGAATCGAACCCCAGCCTCAGGTTCCGAAGACCTACGTACTATCCGTTATACGACAGAGCCATGTCGCAAAGATAAACGCAGTTCGTCGCAGTCTTTACAGTTTATTGACAATCTTGAAAAGAAAGGAGGAGTCTCGAAGAATATTGGATCATAGCCATCCTTCTTTCCTTTTATGATGTAAACTTGCCATATATAGTGAGGTCATATCAAACCTAATGGTGCTTTTTAGCATTATTATTTGTACTTTTGCACCCGATTTTAAAAGCACCAATCGCCTATGTCACAGATAAATGAGAACATCCGGAATATCGCCATCATCGCTCACGTCGATCTTGGGAAAACGACTCTTGTTGATAAAATCCTTCAAGCCACCAAGGTTTTCAAAGACCATCAGGAAACCGGAGAACTGATCATGGACTCCAATGATCTGGAGAAGGAGCGTGGTATCACGATTTTCTCAAAGAATGCTGCTGTCATTTATAAGGGGGTTAAGATTAATGTCATTGACACACCTGGTCACTCTGACTTTGGAGGTGAGGTTGAACGGGTTTTACGTATGGCCGACGGCGTATTGTTGTTGGTAGACGCATTTGAGGGTCCAATGCCACAAACGAGATTTGTATTACAAAAAGCATTGCAACTCCATTTAAAGCCAATCGTGGTCATCAACAAGGTTGACAAACCAAACTGCCGGCCTGTGGATATTCACAATGATGTATTTGATTTATTCCATAGTCTGGATGCAACTGAAGAGCAATTAGACTTTGCAACTTATTATGGATCGGGCAAACATGGCTGGTTTAATGACAGCCTTGAAGAAACCGCAGACATCACTCCTTTATTGGATGGTATTCTAAAGTTAGTTCCCCCTCCGATTGCTTATGAAGGAACCTTGCAGATGCAAATCACCTCATTGGATTATTCTGCCTATCAGGGACGTATTGCTGTAGGTAAAGTAAACCGCGGTACAATTCGGGAGAACCAACCCGTTTCGATAGTGCAAGAAGATGGGACAGTTACACGATGCCGTGCTAAAGAGTTATACATTTTTGAAGGGATGGGGAAGAAAAAAACCCAGGAAGTGATGGCCGGTGACTTATGCGCTGTTGTTGGACTAGACGATTTTAAGATCGGTCAGACGATAGCAGACTTCGAATCACCTGAAGGTTTGCCTTTTGTAGCTGTGGATGAGCCAACGATGAGTATGACTTTTGGTATTAACAATTCTCCTTTCTTTGGAAAGGAAGGAAAGTTTGTAACCTCACGGCACCTTCGTGATCGTTTGTGGAAAGAAACAGAGAAGAACCTTGCGATGAAAGTTGAAGAGTCCGGTACTGCGGATAGTTTCCTTGTATTCGGACGTGGAATTCTTCATTTAGGAATATTAATTGAAACAATGAGACGCGAAGGCTATGAACTAACAGTAGGTCAGCCTCAGGTAATCGTGAAAAATATAGATGGCGTAAAGAGTGAACCATATGAAAACCTGGTCATCGATGTTCCTGAAGAATATTCTTCCAGAGCCATCGATCTTGTGACCAGACGGAAAGGTGAATTGCATGTCATGGAGGCGAAGGGAAATTATCAACATCTTGAATTCGAAATTCCGTCAAGAGGATTGATTGGTCTCCGTTCAACTATGCTAACACAAACAGCAGGTGAGGCCGTGATGAGTCATCGCTTTACGGAATATAAACCATGGAAAGGAAACATCCCAGGACGTACCAACGGCGTCCTTCTGGCTAAGGATCCTGGAACCACAACAGGTTACTCAATTGATAAACTTCAGGATAGGGGATTCTTCTTTGTAGATCCTTCCGAAGAAGTTTATACAGGTATGATCATAGGTGAGAACAATCGCCCTGGTGATATCGTGGTCAACGCTACAGAAGGTAAGAAACTTACCAACATGAGAGCGAGTGGAAGTGATGCAGCTACCAACATAGCTCCAAAGAGACAAATGACCCTCGAAGAATGTATGGAATATATTCAGCAGGATGAATGCATCGAGGTTACCCCGTTAAGCATTCGGATGCGTAAAACTTATCTCAACGAAGAAGAGAGAAAGAAAGCACAGCGTTCTGCTCAAATGAAAACAGAAAGTGTATAGTTGATTTGGATTTCTGACGTTCCACATTCTTAGTATCTCCAGAAAGTCTCTTCTTTAAGTAACTTATAATGGTCAATCAAATTCCAGAATAATTCGGTAGCATTTATCGAGGCAAGAAAAGTAGTTGCTGTTCTAAATCCTACCTAAATAACATCAAAAAAAAAGCCTCACTTCAGAGGCTTTTTTTGTTGGCAAAAAGGATATTAATTTTTATAACTGACCTTAACGCATTATATTTTTCAGATAAATCTTTACTTGCTAGAGGTTATCTATAAATTTTTTGATCTCCTCATAAGGTGTTTTGACAGGCACTAGTGATTCAATATGATGTGAGGTGATGGCTGTACTTTTGGTTGCGAATAAATAGCAATCCTCACCCATTTCAGAAATCACAATAAAGGTTACGTTAAATCCAATAGGTGTAGATCCGTAAGATTCACAAAAGGCCATTTGATCAGCATTGCCAGGAAAAATCGTAACACTCTTATAATCATCAAATACCATAAAGACTGCTGTATTCTTATTTGTAAATTCCGCTGGAAGTTCTACACAAACATCTGTGCGTTGATCTGCCGGAATTTCAAAAAAAACATCAATGTTGATCCAGTCTAGACTATCACTAAAACACTCATATCCAAAGCCGGTGATGACTTGCTGACTATCCGTAAAGAACCATTCTCCGTTTGTGACATTGTCCCATGCTAATGGGTCACCATCAACTTGCAACCATTCTGAATTGTCCGCATTTCCGTAGAACAGTTCCATCCGATCTCTTGGATCAGGATCCTTGACATGAAGACTGATTTGTTTTCCACTTGCTAATTTCAAGTTCGTGTCTCCGTGTTTAATTTGGAGTTTAATTTCAATTCGTGATTCTAGTAATTTTCCTTCAGATATCGTATGGATTCCCGCAATTAATATTTCTCCTTTGGTATCCAAAACAGTCACATGAATGTCAAAAAATCCATTTGTACATGGATAGGCATCCAGGTTAACAAAATCAGGAGGGATCACAATGACAACATCTTTGTCAACCTCAAAAACTTTATTGCCTGCGCAGGGAACAGAAATCACATATGATATATCACTTGCGATGTCTACAGCTAATCTATCCTTCAACCTGCTTAGATCCCCCACATCTCCTTGGCTCGCTCTTGGAATAAATAGGTCGATGTCCTTGCCACACGACATCATGATGACCATTATTCCAATCAAATAAAAAACCTTGCTCATTTCTCTCTTTTTGCTTTTATAGACACGTATTGTTTCCATTTCGCTGCTTGTTTTCGCTGGTGACTTAGTCAAAGTGATATCTGATTCCCAAATTAAGACCTGCAAAATGTCTATGTTCCTTGAGTACATAACCATCGTGCGTTACGGGATTAATTCGATATTGAAATCTTGGCTCAATAAGTCCGGAAATATTTTTATTAAAAGGAATCAAAGCACCTGCGCCCAGATATACACTGAGTCCAATATTGCTTTTATATGCCTTTATTTGATTTACTTCTCCTTCTGTGATAAACCTTGGAGCAAGTCCGGAATCAAGTATCTGTCCACGATAATTGGTGGTGAGGTTTATGACAGGACCCGCATTTAACATCAGAGTAGCCCGGCCCATTGGCAATTCATAACTCAGTAATAAAGGAATATCAAGATGATGATACCGGTTGTGAATTTTCTTTATAAGTGTTCCGAATACAACTACCGTATTGGACTGTGCATACAGGAATGTTCCGTCTGCAGCAAAAAATGAGTCAATCCTTGTGGTATGCTGAGTTGCTAACGTATCTGTATAATCAAATATATCACCAATTTGCTCATAAAGAACACCAAGACGGACTGCAAATTCATGATTCAGATTTAAGTTTATTCGGGCACCCGCTGACCAACCATACTGATTACGCTCTGTTAATTTCCGGGCATCAGCATATAGATTGGCTTCGGCGCTTGTGCTTTCAAAAGTTTGTGGGGCGAAACCCGGACCGCCAAAAAGATCTAATGACAAATTGCTTTTTCCTTCCTCACTACTAAACTTGTAACAGCTAGGGTCGGGTTTAATCAGAGAGATTTCTGCAGGTCGTGAATTAAATAATAAATCAACTTCAGAAAGAGGTATGTAATCAACTGTGGAAGATAAATTGGAAGACACACTGGAAGACCTGGAGGAAGTATTAAAATTTGCTGTCGAGACGATAGTTACATTTTCTGATTTGGACGTATTAAGCAATGAAATGCTTAACCCATTTATAACCTTATCGTTTTTCTTTTGAAGTGTGGATGATTTTTTTGGAGCGGTTGAATAACCGAAAGATGTACTGGATAAAGAATTATTTACATTTTTGGAAAGACCCGCAACCTCAGAAGATTCAACGTCTGTGCCTGATTTATTTATTGCAGTAGACGAACTTTGATTTTCAGAAACATCTTTTAATTGCTCGGATGAATGCTGAGGGTACGATTGATCATTGGTATTCGTGGGGAGTGAATTCACATCATCATTATGTGCTGACCATAAAATAAGGGCACCTGATATTATCACAATTGATGCCAGCGTAAAGAAGAAGAATGGGAATCTCTTCTTGTTCGGAGGTAATTGTGCCTCTATCCGATTCCATAGATCGCCACTAACTGGCATAGTATGGTTATAGAGTTTTTGCTTAAAAGGGTTTTGGTCTTTCATAATTCTACTTTTTGAGTAGCTACGAGTGAACGTTGAATATATTTTCTCGCTTTCGTCAATTGTGATCTGGAACTGCTTTCTTCAATACCTAATAAACCGGCAATTTCTTTATGGTGAAACCCTTCGATCACACTTAGGTTAAATACAGTTCTATAGCCGTCGGGTAATTTATCAATCAGGTTCATTAATTCATCTGCACTCATATTACTTATTGCATCTGGTTCTACAGCATGATCCGGTATTCCTTCTGATCCATATTCTACATTTAACCTTTTTGCTTTTTCAAGATATCGAATACATGTGTTTACACATACGCGGCGGATCCATCCCTCGAAAGACCCATCATTTCTATACTGACTCAGATATTGGAAAATCCTGATGAAACTGTCCTGTACAACATCTTCCGCATTTGCCTGACCTACATACCTGCGGCAT
>JAYUXX010000070.1:0-2180 GCA_043752765.1 Saprospiraceae bacterium
CGGCCATCGACATAGGAATTGGGATCACCAATCTTGATGATGAGATTGTTATTCTCTTTTGAGGTTGAAAATTTAAAACCTTCAACAGATACATCCCGAAAGATGCGGTCTACAGTGCGGCCATCAATTTTGCTTCGCTTGGGTATTGCCCTGAATATACCATGACGAGGCTGAGAGAATTCCACTTCAATGGTTTCATCAAAATCAGCGTACCCCTTTTCAGAGAAGGTAACGACAACATCGTATTTCTTTATGGTAAAATACTCCGCCTGTGCCTTCGTAGCAAATAGCCAAGCCGGCAACAGCACCAGAAGCCAGCGCATGGTCATAGGTTTCAGAATTGAACTTTTACGTTTTGCTTTTCAGCTTCTTCTACCTCGAAATAACCCATTTTCTTAAAGCCAAATGGACCTGCCAATAAGTTACTTGGAAATACTTCGACAGCATTGTTCAAATCCCGGGCAGATGCATTGAAATAACGGCGAGCTCTTTGAATCCCTTCTTCAAGACCTGTAAGGGTTTGTTGTAGATGAAGAAATTCCTGATTGGCTTTTAAGTCCGGATAATTTTCAGACAAGGCGAAGACAGTTTTAAGCGCTCCTGAAAGTTCATTTTCTGTTGCACTATCCTTACCGCCCGAGGCCATTGCTTTACTTCGAAGCTCTACCACTTTCTCAAGGACACCACTTTCATATTGTGTATAACCTTTGATCGTACTTACAAGATTAGGGATTAGATCATATCGTTGTTTTAGGAAAACATTGATTGATTCAAATGCCTCTTCTGCACCATTCCGTAATCGAACAAGTTTATTGTAGGTTCCCATAAGAAGGAAACCAAGAACCACTATAACCAGTAATAAAACTATTAGTATCATAACACAATTTAGATCTGATAAGTATCAAAGGTAGTGGACTTTCTGAACCCGAAGGGATTCGTCATCAAATTGCCTGCACCTATATTGACAAAAATGTAGATTTTTATCCTGTGTAAAAGGAAGCTTACATTGAATGCAATCCTGGTAAAAATGGAGACTACGTGAAATCAATTCTTGTTGGGGACATCGGTTCTACAAAATCAAGCTGGTATGTATCTGGTGAGGTAACACGCCACATAAGTCTTCGTGGTTTCAATCCATTGGTTCACTCTTTGGATGTGGGCAAAGAAATGGTTGCTTCTTTGGTGGATCATCTTCAAGGCGAAGCGCCAGGCTCAATTTGGTACTATGGAACAGGAGTTATCGAATTGCAAGCCGCAGACCTGGTAAGGAATCTCTTTACTGTCTCATTCCCTTTGAGTTTCATCCATATTAGCACGGATCTGGAGGGTGCAGCCAGGGCGGCATGTGGTAAAGAGCCCGGAACTGTGGCTATTCTGGGCACAGGAAGTCATGCTGCCATCTTTGATGGGATCCATATACTCAGACATGCAAATGCATTAGGGTATATGCTCGGAGACGAAGGAAGTGGATGTGACATCGGGAAGAGTCTTATCCAGGCGTACTTCTATAATGAGATGCCTGAACTGGTCAGGGTGGAGATGAAAAAAGTGTTGACAGGAGGTCGTGCCGAGTTTTTGAAGGACTTGTATTCTTCAAAAGCCCCAAACCAATATCTCGGCGAAATTGCCAAAGTAGCTGTAGGTCTGCACGATCATCCCTGGGTCAAAGAGTTGGTCTCCTCTCGTTTCAATCTGTTCGTCAAACGGCATTTGGTTCCTCTTTTCCCTATTGGTCCGGTTCACATTCTTGGGTCGATCGGGTGTATATTTGCCGGATTACTTGAAAAAGAGCTCAACCATAATGGTTTGAAGGCGGGGGAGTTTATACGGGATCCTTCGTATCGCCTCTTTGAAATGCACGTTGACAATGACTTTAATGAAAAATGATATTCGCCGGATAGGTGTCTTTTCCTCTGGTGGAGATGCCCCGGGAATGAATGCAGCCATTCGGGCTGTTGTCCGCACCGCTGCTTATCACCAGCTACAGGCGTTTGGTATTTATCGGGGTTATGATGGAATGATCGATGGTCAGATAGAACCTCTTGATAAAAGGGATGTCGCCAACATTATTCACCGGGGCGGTACGATATTAAAGACCGCACGTAGTCCTCGCTTTCTAACAAAGGAAGGACGTAAGACAGCGTATGATGCTTTAGTATTGAACGAAATCGATGCACTCG
>JAYUXX010000071.1:0-27461 GCA_043752765.1 Saprospiraceae bacterium
ATTGAACAAACTAAATCCCAGGTTGACAATGCCCGTCGCGTTCATGACCGTAACAAGAAATTGCGAGCAGATGGTGTCATATCTGCCCAGGATCTTGAAACTTCTGAAGCCAATTTAGCCCAACTTGAAGCTAACCTTCGTTCAGCACAGGCCAGTTTCAGATCTGCAGAACAAGGAGCCAAATCGGCTGAGTATAATGTCGTAAGCTCCAATGCAAGTCTTAAGGAAATCACTACAAGTCTCAACCGAACCACTATTCTATCTCCGACTGCGGGTATCGTTAGCAAATTAAATATTGAGAAAGGTGAACGTGTAGTAGGAACCGTACAAATGACAGGAACTGAACTAATGCGAATAGCGAATTTCAATAGTATGGAAGTACAAGTGGAAGTAAGTGAGAACGATATTCTCAGGGTTAGTTTGGGAGATACCACGATGATTGAAGTAGATGCGTATCTGGATCAAAAATTTAAAGGAGTTGTGACGGAAATTGGTAGTTCTGCAGCTTCATCGAATGCAACTCAGGAAATGCAATTGACTTCTGATCAAGTAACGAATTTTATTGTAAAAATTCGGATTCTGCCTGAGTCCTATTTGAGTCTTGCAAATAAAAAGATGCCTTTCCGTCCGGGTATGTCTGCTTCTGTTGACATTAATACGCATACGGAAAAAAATGCGCTTTCAATTCCTATTCAGGCTGTGACCACTCGTGAAAAAGATGAAGACAAAAATGATAAATTAGATAAAGAAAAGGATTTGTTGGATGAAGAAATCGATGAGGTAGTGTTTGTAATGGAAGCAGATACCGCTAAAATGATAAAAGTGGTTACCGGCATACAGGATAATGAAAACATACAGATCCTATCAGGTCTTACAGCTGAACAGGAAGTGATCACCGGACCATATTCTACCGTGTCACGCAAGCTTGAGAATGGTCTTGCTGTAGAGCATAAGAAAAAAGACGATGAAGATTCCAAGCCTAAGAAAAAAGATAACTAATTCCGATGTCCATAAGTACAGAATGTGGATTAATTATATTTCTTAGGCTACCGGAGTTCGGCAAAGTAAAAACCCGCATAGCTTCCACACTTGGCGATGAGGTTGCTTTGGAAGTCTACAAAGAGTTGACAACCCTAACGCTCAATTTGGCTTCCAGTCTCGTAATACCTGTATATCTTTTTTATGAAGGAGGACTTCCTCAGCCCGCCGAACAGATATCTACTTTCGAATATGTACATCAAACTTCCGGTAACCTTGGAAATAAAATGCGGCATGCTTTTGAGTTTGTTATTCAAAAGCACAAGAAGGCGGTTATTATCGGGAGTGATTGTCCGGATTTAGCAAAAGATGATATTATGTCTGCATTTGATCAACTCGACAGGCATGATCTGGTGATCGGACCTAGCGAAGATGGAGGCTATTATTTATTAGGCTGCAAGACGTTGGCACCTTTTCTCTTTACAGATTTGCCCTGGAGCTCTTCGCTATTATTTAATGAAACCATTGCCCGCATTGAAAGCCATCAAATGTCCTGTCATGTGCTCCGTCAATTATATGACATTGATGAAGAAGCAGAATGGACCCGGTTCCGAAATTCAAGGATCTTTTAATAATTAAATCTATCTGCGACCAAAGAGTACCACCTTAGCTTTCTTTTTAGTCATCGCATTGCTCTTATAATAAAAATCAACTTTACGGATGATTCTGTCTCTTCCCGGCAAATCAAGCACACGTGTTTCACCACCTGCAGGAATAAAATCCCTAACCACCATTTCCTCTTTTCCGCCATTTGCAAAATGAACTACAACTCGTTCAAATTGAATCCCTTCGTTCTGAACAAATAATTTAATTTTCGAAAAATCTCCCTGCAATCCTGTTACCCAAATCTCATCATGATCAAGATGACTATGTACTTTGGCAACCCCTAATTGGGTCCAACCCTGAGCAGAAAGCGTGGATGAATAAGAAAATGCAATACATAATGTCAATGCGGAAAGAATTAAGTTTTTCATATTTCTGGTAATTAGATTTGATAAATAATTTGGACTGTTTTCGGATCAATGGGTTTAATGAAGATTATCTACAATCTAATAATTTTTCGATACCCCATGTATGGATGAAATTAATTTTTTACCAACTGCGGATCTTGGTAAGAGGCATAGATCGTTTCAGCTTACATAGTCTTTATGCCCTTTCCCACGCACACTTCATTTTGGTTTGACTATTCTTGCAATGAAAGAGACATTAGTTCCTCCTGAGAATGTGAGTGGTTGCGAAAAGACAATTATCGGACATCTATTTTTTAAAGATGTCGGATGACTAAAAAAATAGTCCCATAAAAATTATGAGTAACACTTACTTGATGAAAAATTGATAGTTATTGATCCCCTAAAGTTGGATACTCGCGATCTCTAATTAAGCTGCAGAAAAAAAGCCAACGATCCTAAAGACTGAAATTTATTGGTAGCGAGTATGTATACTCAACCGGGACTCCATCCTTTGTAGCGGGAGACCAGGCCGGCATATTTTTAATGACACTAATGACTTCGTCTCTTATTTCATTGGTTAAAGACTGGGGCACACTAATGTTATGAATGGTTCCATCCGAGCCTACTTCCCATTGTGCGAGCACGCTACCTTCTACTTTATTCTTTTTCGCGATGGTCGGATATTTTAATTGCCCGTAGATAAATTGTGGAAGTAAAAAATCAGTACATGCCTTCAGATCCATGACAAGATCCCTCTCACAATTTTTGAGATAAGGTTTAACGATCTTCGGCTGTTTGAATAATTCAGCTATCAGAGTGTCATTTCGGTAAAGCCCTTCATTGACCTTTTGACCCGCTGAGTCATACAGAAGAAACTTTCCGTGTCTTTTTCCATCTTGCCAAATATGGACTGACTCGACCATGCCATTGGTATCCAGTTGTGTCCATATGCCTTCCTTTCGGTGATTGAAGTATTCCCCACTGACTGACTTACTTTGCCCGGGCTCCTTTTCCAACCAAATGCCATGCTTTCGGCCAAACTGATAAAATCCCTGTTCGCGTATCGAGCCATCATCCCACCAACTTTTGTATTCTCCGTGCAAGAGTGTTAAAGCAGATGTACTGTAATGTTTTTCCTCGGTCATGACTTTCTGATCCGGATGAAATATCCTTACTTTAAAAGCACCTGGAATGGTCGAGACCACATAGTGATAACCATATCGAATAGCTTTCTCTGCTGAATCTGCTGAAAACTCATGTTTGCGCCGGAATTCATCATTCGTCTCAGCATAATTTTTTTTATCTGCCAAACTTGACTGGGTTGTTGTGCAGGAAAAAAATAGCCCTGAGAAAATTAACAAACCTGATAAGGATAACATGGTTATCCCGTGCCTTGAGATCTTTCGCATCATAGTAAATTTTATCACGGGAAAACACCCATGGTACAATGTGTAACACAGGAGACAACTTCGTGTTCAGAAAAAGAATTATGATAAAAAACGGAAAACAATTATTTAATCATTGTCGCAATACAAACAGGAGTGGATTGCATCGTGTATGGATCTACACTTGTAATTTCCAACGTGGCAACATCCAACGCAGGAGAAAGGGTATACAGGCTATCAAACCTGACAGGAGGCCATAACTGACCTACTTGTAAATGCTCTTGCTCAGACACGTGAGACCATACTTCGTAGTGGTGGCCACTCGGCAGGATCGGCAAATCAATGACCCGTAACTTCATTTTTCCAGTATGCTCTGCATAAAACACCATCACTTCAGCTTCCGGATAATTGTCACATCCTTTAAGCTTGACTCTTTGCGTGCCGGCATCATGAAGGAAATTAGCCTGTTCATCAGCCATCCTTGAAAATGAAGCTAATTGGATAACCTTTTCTTGTTCACGAGCTAATTTTTCACTCTGAACAGTATAGTTTTCTTTCAATGAAAAATGCTCCCGGCACAACACGCAAAACCCAATAGAAAATAAGGAGACAAGCAGTCCTGACCAAAGAATCACTCTTCGCTTAGTTAAAAAAGAACTCCTTAAGACAGGCTGGGTAAGATTCCTATTAAACTTGCTGAAAATAGCGTTTCGGGCTTCATTAATCTGGACCTGAATTTCAGGATACAGGTTTGCCAACCTTTCCACTTCAGTATTTTCCTCATCCGAAGTAAGACCCAGCACATACTGGTCAATTAAGCCTTTTTCAAATAATTCCTTCTTTGTCACAGTTTAGGGCTATTACATCGCCTATCATATAAATATGTAAACCTGTACAATTGTTCATGCAGAGATGAATCTTAAGATTTTTCTCTGGAAATCCTACTCACTATTAGATTCTGAGGCTCATTTGATAAGTTGACCCACAAACAAATAAGTTGGCATTTAGTTTATCAAAGTTAATTGGTGGGACAGAGAATATTGAAATTATATAAGAGTTAAACATCCGAACCACAAAATATTTGATGAGAGTTCGGGAGCGATTTTTTAAGTGGAAACTAGCTTGAGAGAAGAAGGCTGAGAAGAAATGAATGATTTACTCCAGGTCAAATTCGATTGTATCCCCTGTAAATAGATAACCGTCTTTAGGTTCATCGTCGGATTTCTTTCCTGTATGTTTTAAAGGCTTACCACTTACGGTTGGCTTCTTAGGTTTTCCAAGCTCCTCTTTTTTTGCGGAAGGCTTGGCAGACGCCTTAAACAGGTCTGATTGCACACCCTTTTTATCAGATGGAGTTTGAGCCTCCTCCTGTTCAGTTTCTTCATTGACAGGCACACTCTTTGAAGGTTCCTGTATACTGATGAGTTTTTTATCAACCAACTTATTACCGAGTGCTTTCCATCCTTTCACTTCAATAAATTCAGCAGGCTGCAGAACTTCCGTTATTTTTTGACGTTGACTCATATAGCCAAACTCCATTGTAGGATCCTCTTCCAGACTAGCCCAATAGAGTTTCGAGTCTTTGTGGTCAGTTATGAATTTAAACCTCTGACCAATTGAGCTTGTTTCGATTAAAAATCGCTTCACCATGGTCCACTGTTTCTCCCCTTCAAAATAAACCGCAGAGACAGTTGCTTTTGGCCTAAATTTTACAGCAAGGAGAAGATCTTTAATTTCGATTTTAGATGATGCATCAAATTCTATAACTGCGTATGTGCCATCTGCGTAAACCGTAAGCAGTTGATCTCCCGTATCGAAGGAACCTAAATATCGTCCCCGTTCATCCTTATGAATTCGGCCATTGACATCATCATACCAATATTTTTGAGACCCTAACGTACTCTTACCCACTTCCATCTGAGCAATCTTTCGCACCGGATAGCGGGTCACGATATTCCCACCGGCACCTCTTCCCTTGATCGCCATCTCCTCAAAATAAAAATCAAAAATTTTATTCCTTGCACTGGATCCGGGAGTTAACTGAATTTCGATCCGTTCTGATTCACCATTTGGATGTACCGAGAAATAAAGGACTTTAGAATCCTTCTCTCCTTTCGTAAGATCGTATTCCTTATCACGCGTGATGGAAGTGACATTGAATCGTTTGGCAAATGTTCTACCCGAACCGGCATCGTGGTAAACCAGGTGATACGTTGTACGTTCGTCCCCTTTCTTCCAAACGGCTACATGAATAATATTTTTTCCTACAAAAACTTTTTCAGCGATGCGGGAGACCATGAATTTTCCATCTTTCCGAAAAGCTATAATATCATCGATCTCACTACAGTCAGCTACAAACTCATCCTTTTTAAGTCCATAACCGATAAACCCTTCTTTACGGTCCACATACAATTTGGCATTATTTGCAATTACCTGCGTGGCATGTATCGTATCAAAGGCGGTAGTTTGTGTTTTCCTTTCTTTCCCCTTACCGTACTTTTCAAGTAAGCGTTGAAAGTATTGGATCGTATATTCCGTTAAATGGGCAAGATCAAATCTTACCTGCTTAAGCTCTGCTTCAATATTTGTAATGAGTTCATCCGCATGAAAGGAATTATATTTTGAAATACGTTTAATACGGATTTCAGTCAGACGTTGAATATCCCCTTCTGTAATATCTCTGTGCAGATGCAGACGTTTGTCGGATTTTACCTGGGTTGATGGGGTCGAAATATATTTAGCTAATCCCTTTTGAATCCGGTTAATGACCTCTTCCCAACTTTCCGCTTCTTCAATGTCGTGGTAAATCCTTTTTTCAATAAAGATCTTTTCAAGACTTGCAAAATGCCATTTCTCTTCCAATTCATGAAGACGGATATTCAACTCCTGGCGTAATAATTCCTTCGTGTTAAATGTGCTCTGACGTAAAATTTCTTCCACAGTCAGGAAGACAGGTTTATTGTCCGAGATCACACAGACATTGGGTGATATGGAGACTTCACACTGTGTAAAAGCATATAATGCATCAATGGTCTGATCGGGCGAAATACCCGGCTGTAATTCAATGACGATCTCCACAAAAGCGGCCGTATTGTCACTTAACTTTTTGATTTTGATCTGCCCTTTTTCACTGGCTTTTACAATTGAATCCATCAAAGCCCCTGTAGTAATACCATATGGTACTTCCCGAATGACCAGATTACTTTTATCTAGTTTTTCAATGGTTACTCTTACCCTTATTTTTCCGCCCCTCATTCCTCCCTGGTAATCGCTGACGTCAATAAGTCCCCCTGTCTGAAAATCGGGATAGAGCTTAAATTTTTTGTCTTCCAACACTTTGATGGAAGCCTGGACCAGCTCGATAAAATTATGAGGAAGAATTTTAGTAGCGAGACCCACAGCAATTCCGTCGACTCCCTGCGCTAATACAAGTGGAAATTTTACCGGCAATACGATTGGTTCATTCCGACGTCCATCGTACGTGGCCTGCCATGGTGTAGTCTGTGGATTGATGGCTACATCAAGTGCAAATTTTGTAAGCCGTGCTTCAATATACCTGGGTGCTGCAGCACTATCACCTGTTCGGATGTCACCCCAGTTTCCCTGTGTATCCACCAGAAGATCTTTCTGACCAAGATTAACTAATGCATCACCAATAGCTGCATCTCCATGGGGATGATACTGCATCGTATGACCGATGATGTTGGCGACTTTATGAAACCGGCCATCATTTATATCATGCATACTGTGTAACAGTCTGCGCTGAACGGGCTTTAGTCCATCTTTAATATCTGGAACAGCACGCTCAAGGATCACGTAAGATGCATAGTCGAGGAAATAATCCTGGTACATGCCACTCAGATATGTTACTCCAGTATGCTCCGAAGTAGGTGGGTGTTCCTTATTAGTGGGTTTTTTCCCGGACATGTATTGCGATTATTGGAGACAAAGATAGCAAGCTCCCCTTTATATGCTAAATGATCAATATATGTCACATAAAATGTATAGATGGCTGGTAAAGCCAACCACGCTCCTTTACAAATCAGGATGGATGGATTAACTGTTCTCGATCTTCGTTTTAAGGGCCTTCAGAGATTGTAGATCCTTATTCTCCAGGTCATCTTCATATTTCTGGATGGCTTCATCGAGAATATCTATTGCTTCTTGTTTTGCACCTGATTTATGAACGAGTTGTGCGTATGTGGCAACAAATTTTGGATCCTGATTTTTAGCGGCTTTTTCCGCAAGATCAATAGCGAGCTTACGGCACACCTGATCACCTGCACCATACTTACTAAGGTCGAGGGCCAATTGATGAAGTGCCGCCGGATCATTTTTTACAAATTTTTTGACATGGTGTTCCACAAGTTCTTCAATCTTACTCATGTCATTTAATGCAAGGGCATACTGTACATTACTTTGACTTCGGAAAAATTCAGCTTCCGAAGGAATGTTTCGTTTCATGGCCTCCGCCGCTATCTGCACGAGATCAGAGCTCTCATATTCTATAGCTCTTTTAATGGTATTCGCACAAGCCATTCTTATTTTATCATTGATAAGATCTTCTGTAGTGATCTTTTCCATTTGTGATTTGTATTTCTCAAGCAGTTCAAAACACTGGCAGTCTACCTGAGAGGCAGCCTCCAGAATAAATTTCAAATTTTCTACAGAAGTCAAATCGGTTTGCCCGGATAGATATTCATTTGCAATTTTGACAGTAGGCTTACCTGCTTTGTTTAGCGCCGTGATATAATCGTAAACGAGTTTGAAACTCCGATCCCCCGCAGTATACGCGCCCTCGTACTTTGAGCTTTTGTCGTATTTCGCAGTCACTGATTCTCCAAGTTTAATGAGATCAGCAGGATTTTTTGAGCCAACCACTTTGAGTACTGTCTCCTGATCATAGTCTATAAAAAAAAGTGTCGGATAGGCAGATACAGGAAATTTTTGTTTGAATTGAATACCCATTTCTTTTTCCATATCAATCTTCATGCTGATGAAATGCTGATTGAAATAAGCGCCTACTTCAGGGTTTGGAAATGTGTTTGCAGACATAGCTTTGCAAGGTCCGCACCACGTTGTAAAAGCATCTACAAATATGATTTTGTCTTCAGACTTAGCCTTCACCAGGGCCTCATCCCACGTGCCATGAAAGAATTCAATGCCTTGACCTGCTACTGAATAAGCGGAAAGGATTAATAAGACAAGTGACGTGAGTATGTTTTTCATGGTTTCCAAAAATGGTATGTCAAAATTATGGAAAATAAGTGTTGAGGCTCCTAATCCAACGTTAAGGGGTTCTTAAGGTTAACTGATAACACTTAAGAACCCCTTTATATTACACACAATCCGGAAACAAACTCACTTAATTTAAACCTGAAATAGCATTGTTCCCGACAATGAAATAAATCTTGGGAGGACTATCTCCTTGCTCCACGTTTGCTGGCACCAGCACGTTTTGCACCCGCACTTCTTTTACTCGAACCTCGTGTACCTGTGCTTTTACTCGTAGAACCCGTTCTTTTAGCTCCTGCAATTTTACGCGGTGATGCACTTCTCTTAGCAGCAGATTTCTTAGCTCCTGCGCTTTTACGTGGTGATGCACTTTTCTTGCTGGCTGGTTTCTTTGCTGAAGATTTCTTTGCTGAAGACTTCTTTGCTGGAGACTTCTTTGCTGGAGATCTTTTTGTAGCAGATTTTTTTGCAGCTTTCTTAGCTGTCTTCTTTGCTCCGGATCTTTTAGCAGGTGCCTTTTTAGCTGCCTTTTTAGGTGCTGATTTTTTAGCAGGTGCTTTCTTTGCGGCTTTCTTAGCTGTTTTCTTAGCTATTTTCTTGCCTGATGATTTTTTAGCAGGAGCTTTTTTAGCGGCTTTTTTTGTCGTTTTCTTTCCTGCAGATTTTTTCGCAGGAGCTTTTGTAGCTGCTTTTTTAGCTGCTTTCTTGGCTGTTTTCTTTGCAGCTTTCTTAGCTGTTTTCGCTGCTTTCTTTGCTGTTTTCTTTACAGCCTTCTTAGTAGCTTTTTTTGCTGATCTCTTTCCGGAAGAGCTACGGGCAGGTTCTTCGGCAGGAGCTTCAGCAGCTTCTTTTTTAGCAGTTTTTCTTCCGCCTGATTTTTTGCCACCAGATCTTCTCTTACCCGAAGAGGCAGAATTGTTTCCGGCATCAGAGGAATTATTTTGAGAATCGCCACCAGAGTTTTCAGTATTCTCCATAGCAGTATTTGATCCGTCTTCGCGCGTTTCGCCGAGACCCATATCGCTCATTTGATCTTGATTTTGTTCTGATCCGCCATTATCCTCAGGAGATGAGTTCATATCCCAACGATTGACTTCCTGCATTGTCTTGTCAGCTTTTTCTTTTTTAGATTTTTTGCCATCTTTAGCCATGATACGTTTTTTTTAATGTGAAATAAAATGCAAATAAAATCTAAATCTACTTTTTATTCAGCAACATCACTAACAATGAAAAAATTTAAAACGTATAAATTTAAATTTCAAACTTATCGGATAGCGAAAAGAAGAAATGTCTCCATCAATTTCGCATGATTATGAGACGAATTTCAATTGTCATTTCTCATTGACGAAATGTCCCGGAGGTATTAAAATTCCTATTCTTTTTCATGCATTTCCTTTTCTCTTTTCAGGATGGCCAATGCAAAATTTAGTCTTCCATAATCAAGGCTGTCACCTACCTGTTCTTTCACTTTACTGGTGACATCACTGTATCCACTTGCCCTCCAGCCCTGCCTGGCAATCATGAGATCTTCGGAATGAAGAAACTGCTGCAGGTTGATATCCTCTCCTTTCTGATACATCTTAGAAAGATGCATGGCAATCGTGGATAAAGCCATCCCCCGTTGTGTTGCAATCTGCTCAAGGGTCATACCACTCCTGAAAAGTTCAAGCGTCTCAACATATGTTTTACCTTTTGGTTTTTTGATGATCTGCTGATCAGACATGTAAGATCGTATAGTCTCAATATATGCCTGTCCGTATTTTTTCGATTTATACTGTCCGACGCCAGTCAGTTTTTCCATTTCTTCAATTGTAAAAGGCAAACTCCCGGCCATCTCCTTAAGCGTTCCCTGCGGAAAAATAACATATGGAGGCAATCCTTCTTCCTTCGCTAGACGTCGTGTGAGTTCATCCAGGCGATCGACAAGGTCCTGCGTAAATCTTGCGGTCTTGGATTGACGTTGATAGACAGGCTCAACGGGTTGCTCTGCCTGACGATGTAAGGTTACTTTTTTGCCCTCATACAATACTGCATCACTCAATGGTGTGGAGCGCAAAACTGAATGTCGGGTGTAATCAATCTCCAGATAACCCTGGTTGACCAGCTGAGTTATGAAATACATCCAGTCCCGGAATGAAATTTCTTTTCCAGCTCCATAGGTTTTGACCAGATGATAGTTCTTTTCATAAATTTCCCGCCTTCCAGATCCCCGCAATACATCCACAAGCATATTGATCCCAATTGACTCTTCGCAACGTTTGCTCGCAGACAATGCCATCTGGGCTATTCTTGTTCCATCAAATCCTTCCGGTGGACTCTGACAATAATCACAATGACCGCAATTCCCCGAACGATATTCACCAAAATAATTAAGGATCACATTTGTCCTGCAATTCATCGCCTGACTATAATCCCAAATCCGGTCAAGCTTCTCCATCTGCACCCGTTTGAAGGTCTCATTGGCATCTCCCTGCGTAATAAATTCTTTATACACACCTACATCCCGAAAACTATAGAACATCAATGCCTCAGCAGGTTGTCCATCGCGACCTGACCGTCCAATTTCCTGGTAATAGTTTTCAATATTTTTTGGAAGATTGTAATGGATCACCCACCTGATATTTGGTTTGTCGATTCCCATACCAAATGCAATCGTAGCGCATACTATTTGTAACCTGTCAAACTGGAAGTCCTCCTGAACCTTTCGCCTGATTTGATTATCAATTTCTGCATGATAAGCGGCAGCTTTATATCCATAATTTTGTAACGATAGTGCTATCGATTCCGTAGTCTTACGTGCAAGGCAATAGATGATACCAGGTTGACCCGGACGTGCGCGAATAAAATCCCTGATCTGCTCAATGCGTTGAATCCCTGCACGTACACTAAGGTGAATATTGGGCCGTTCAAAGCTTGAAATGTAGGTTTTTGGGTCTTTTAATTTTAATTGGAAGCGGATGTCTTCTTGGGTTGCTTTGTCAGCCGTAGCAGTCAGCGCCAGAACAGAAATGCCCGGAAACCTTGAAATTAAACTAGTGAGTTGTGCATACTCGGGGCGAAAGTCATTTCCCCAAATAGAAACACAATGGGCTTCATCTATTGCAATAAGCGAGATACGCTGGAGCGAAACAAAATCGAAAAACCTTGGTGTCAATGCTCTTTCAGGGGACACATACAGGATCTTTAGTTCGCCCGTTTTTATTTTTTGATAGGTTGTATTGCTTTCATCCGGTGATATACCACTGTGAAGAGCGCCCGCAGCAATTCCATTTGCACCAAGCGAACGCACCTGGTCATTCATCAATGATATAAGCGGAGAGATAACCAATGTGAAACCTTCCATAAGTAAGGAAGGCAATTGGTAACAAATGGATTTGCCACCTCCGGTTGGCATGATCACAAGTGCGTGACCTCCATCTAATACATGATGTATGATTTCTTCCTGATGAGGACGAAAGGTATCGAAGCCAAATTGTCCTTTTAAGATTTGGTATAAGATTTCCACCGGCATGTCAAGTTGTTTTCAAATGGATAAAGCGAATGTTAAAATATGGCCTAAATACCTGAAATGCAAAATCCTGAAGAATGATTTTCAGACAGAACAAAAAACTATGATTCAGTTAAACCTTAGGAATTAGTGATGATCTGTAGTTGTTTGCAGAATGGTCGATTATAAATGTCTTTCTGCGTGATAGGATGATCGTACGAGGGGGCCACTTTCTACAAATGCAAACTGGCGATTCTCTCCTTCTGCTTTATACCATGCAAACGTATCCGGATGAATAAATTCTGCAACTGCAAGATGCATTGGGGTTGGTTGAAGATATTGTCCAATGGTAAGGACATCGCATCCATGCTCTCTAAGATCATCCATAGCCTGCAACATCTCATCTTTCGTTTCTCCAAGACCTACCATGATGCCGGATTTTGTGCGCTTTCCAAAATCTTTAGTGCGTTGGATTTGCTCCAGACTTCTTTCATATCGGGCCTGTGGGCGAACGAGTCTGTACAATCTCGGTACAGTCTCCATATTATGCGAAACCACTTCTTGACCGGCAGAGATCATTCGTGTCAATGCATCCCAGTTTGATTTGACATCAGGAATCAAGGTCTCGATAGTGGTTGTAGGGGATAATTCTTTCACTTTCATGATCGTCTGATACCATACCTCCGCACCGCGGTCTTTTAACTCATCGCGATTGACAGAGGTGATCACTGCATGCTTAACACCCATCAGCGCAATCGCCTCTGCAACTCTTCTGGGTTCATCTTCATCATATTCTGTAGGACGTCCTGTCTTGACGGCACAGAATGAACAGGATCGTGTGCAAACATTCCCCAGAATCATAAATGTTGCTGTACCTGCACCCCAACATTCACCCATGTTAGGACAATTTCCACTTTGACAGATAGTGTGGAGATTATACGTGTCTACAAGATGGCGAACCTTGCGGTACTCCTCCCCAATAGGCAGCTTTACTCTTAGCCATTCCGGCTTCCGTGCTCGCGGTTGAGGTTCTGAAATTTCAAGGTCAATCATTCGAAGAGCAAAGGTAGGAGTTTAGGAATTAAACCCAACGATTCCTCATAAAAGTATCGTCTTGATCTTTTAGGAAAGCCTGCATTAGAGTAGATGTACTTCCAAAAGAAGGCTATCCAATAAACTATAAAATGTGAAGCGATGAAAAAGTCAGGATTTATCTCTGTAGTTGTTTTTTTGATCTTCGGTAGCTCCCTGCGTCTGAAGGCCCAGCAGTATCATCCGATGCCTGTCTCAAGCGCCTCATGAGATATCACCAGGTGTTGGAGTTTTTACCCGGGTGGGTGGCATGATGAATAATCCATTGAGATGGACGGGTCAGATACACTTATGAATGGTAAAAGCTATAAAAAATTAAATCTGGTGACACATCATTTGCCGGGGACACCGTATGATTCTCTTTACACAAATTTCCTCGGCGGCATGCGAGAAGAAAACAAACAGGTATTTTTTATTTCCGATTATCTGTGCATCGATACCATTGAAAGAATGATCTATGATTTCAATGATGTCAAGACCGGAGATACGATTTATACCGGGATTCTCACCAATGGTCTAACTCAATTTATACCTCATATTGTTACCTCCGTTGACTTTGTTCTCGTGGGTAATGAATCGCATCGCAGAATAAACCTAAGTGACGAAAATGATTCATTTTCAGAATCCTGGGTTGAAGGAATCGGAAGTAATCTTGGACTCACATACGCAAGCTATTGGCTGCTGACAGACAACTCCTACGACCTAAATTGCCATTACAAAGAAAATGTTTTGCAGTATACGAACCCAGGCCCCATTTATCTTTTTTGTACGTTTCCATTTCCTGACATACAATGTGAGTTGAATACTTCATCTCCCGGACTCCCTGATGATGCAACATTCAGACTATATCCCAATCCAACGACTGATGTGATAAACTTTGATCTAAACACGACGATGCGTAGCATTAGGATTATTAACAATATAAAGCAGTTAATTTAATTATTGGATTATGTAGAACAGGTGGATATCAAATGACTTCCTTCAGGGTTTTATTGGGTTCAGTTAATTAATTTAAATAATCAGGTTGTAACCGTTTCAAGATTTGTTAAAATGTAAGGCAAATGACGATTGAGTATCAAAATGGAGGAGTTTTAAAAATTTTGTATTTTCAATTACGAATTCCCCAACTTATTATCGTTTTCCTGCCCCGGTTTACACGATTTTTCTCACCTCATTAGGTTGACATTATTCATTCACTATCAAATCTGTGCAGCATGAAAAAACTGATACCTTTTCTCCTCTTATTCATTAATTTTTCCCTCCAGGCACAGTCGGATGCCAATACATACGACGCGAGCATTGCCAATCACTATTTTGAGTTTTCTTTAAAACTTGTAAAGGAAACACCGGGTTTTACACCTCCGGTTGCGGCAAGGGCATTTGGTTATATGGGTCTTACGCTTTATGAATCCGTTGTACCTGGAATACCAAGTCACATCACGACTCGTGGGGTGATGTTCGGATTGACCGATGTTACACTTCCCGAACAGGGAGTCGATTATCACTGGCCAACGGTTGCAAATAATGCTCTGGCTATGATTGTAGACAGTTTATTCCGTACTGCTTCGGCTGCAAATAAAGATTCTCTGCTCCAGATCAAATCGTACTATAATGATCTTTTCGCTTCCCAGATAAGTGCACAGGTGTTTAATGACTCCAAGGCTTTTGGCGAGGCGATTGGAACTGATATTCTGGATTATTCCCGTACAGATGGTGCACATGATGCGTTTGCGCATAATTTTCCGGCTGATTATGTACCCCCGGCAGGAGAATCTTTATGGGTTCCTTTCGGAATGCAACAATGTTTACAGCCTTACTGGGGAGAGAATCGACCCTTTATAGAGAGTGATACTTCAGCCGAAACAATATCGCCTCCTCCGCCTCCATTTTCAACAGAACCGGGATCTGTTTTTCACGATTATGCAATGGAAGTTTACAATACCAGTCAAACGCTCACACCTGAACAATCCAATATAGCTTTGTACTGGGCTGATGGCGGAGGATCGATTACACCTCCCGGTCATAGTATATCCATGCTTAAAAATATAATGGTAGATGAAAATTTTAATCTTGAAGTAGCTGCCTTGTCGTATGCAAAACTTGGCATTGCAGTTTCAGATGCTTTCCTTGCATGCTGGAAAACGAAATACATATATAATCTATGCAGGCCGGTAACCTATATCCGTGCTAACATTGATACTGCATGGTTGCCTTTAATGAATACTCCTCCTTTCCCTGAATATCCAAGCGGGCATTCTTCACAAAGTGGAGCGATGGGAGCTGTGATGACCGATCTTTTCGGTTCTTCATTTGCATTTACAGATCGTACCCATGGCAGCAACTTTGGGGGTCCCCGAAGTTTTGATTCGTTTCAAGAAGCTGCAGAAGAAGCTGCTATTTCACGACTATATGGTGGAATCCATTTTGTTTTTGGAAACCAGGCAGGTCTTAATCTGGGAAATATAGTTGGACAGAATGTAAATAATCTCTTTGCACAGGTTAATGTTTCCACCGAAAACCCAACAGATGTTTCGGCAAACCTTTTAATCTATCCAAACCCCGTCCAAGACATCGTAACTCTTAAGTCTAATGCTGACATGGTGGGTTCATCCTACCAGTTATTAGATATGTATGGAAAGGTAGTTTCGCGTGGGCTGATCGGAGATGAGGTAACTACGTTAAGCATACAACACTTGAGTGCGGGTATGTACATTTTGCAGGCTGGGGAAGATTTGGCAGACACCTATAAGATTGTAAAGAATTAGAAATCGACGATCTATAAAACTTAGATGAAAAAGGGAGTAGCATTGCTGCTCCCTTTTTATTTGCGCCAATTGAGATATGAATTGAAATGTTAAAAACCCTTTGGGGCGTTGATTGTCAGAGGCTTAGGACCTCGTGGCACGACTAGTGGTGGCACGACTAGTGGTGGCACGACTAGTGGCGGCACGACTTTCGTATCCTGGTGTTTAGAATATGAAATCATCTTATTTAACCGTGCAATTCTTACTTCAACCCGGGTAGTGAAGCATCGAGCTTTTTAGCTTCCTGATAAACTGAATCTGCGACTACCTGATTTCCTGCTTCATAAAAGGCTTTTGCTAATCTGTACTTCATTTGAGCATCATTCGGAACTAAAGAAGCTGCCTGTTGAAGCCAATTCAATGATTGCGAAGATTGCTTCAGCACAGCATAATATTTATACAACTCAATTGCTGAGGTTGTATCCGGCTGCAACTTCCATGCTTCAGTGAAAATGGTTATCGCCTTCATTGGGTCGCCTTTAGTTCCTGTATCTACCCCGAACCCCTGCAGTGCATACAGAAGACCTGTCTTTGCCATGGGATCCTGAGGATGTAGCGCTGATGCAGTACGATACGCATTTACGGATCGCTCATATTGCTGTAGATAAAATGAAGTAGCTCCGTATGCTAAATATGCATCATAATAGGTTTTATGCCCCTCAACTGCAAATTGCAAATGCCCTGATGCTTCCTCAAGCAATTTCTTGCGAGCGGTTGGATCTTGGGATTGAAGCGCTCTGGTCAAAAGAATGGTACCTAAATCATTCCTTAATTTGACACTTCCTGCAGAATGTGTCAGATCATTTTGAAGTAGCGTTTCATTATCCTTCCACGCTGCATTCCTCTGAAAGATCCATCCTGAAAATGCAATTGAAACTGCAATGATCGGCAGGAATAGATATTTTTTGCCAAATTTCATGCTGAAATTATAACCGAGTGCTGCAATTGAAATTGCAAATCCAACAGAGGGAAAAAATAAAAATCGTTCTGCCATAAATGTTCCCACAGGAAAAACAATATTTGAAGTTATACTTAACGCAATCAGGAAAAATAAAACTCCATAACCTCCAATTTCTTTCAGTCGTATACTTCGGATCCCATATATGATTAGACCTATCAAAATGAATAAACTGATCAGCACAGGAAGATTCAAAAAATTTTGCAACGGGATATGGAATGGATAATAATCATGCGTAAGGGGATAAGGCAAGACCATAAGGCGCACATATTGTCCGAACGTATAAAGGATTGTAGCAGCTTTTGTTGATATTGGAACCTGCTCCCATGAATTGCCATTCCATACCAGAAATGGATTGTTAAGCGGATCCTCCATTACATCAATTTCATTCTCTGCGCCAATCATTCCTATCCGTAGTATTAAAAAGAGAATACCTGATAGTATCAATGGGCTTGCGAAGCGGAGGATCTCAATAGATTTTGCATTGCGGAAAAATGATAGCGCAAGAGGGGCTAGAACTAGAAGGGTCAAAGCATTTTCTTTTGCCAGGCAGGCGAGCAGATAACATATACCTGCGAAAATCATCCACTGAGATTTTCGCATATCCCACCACTTAAACAGTGAGTACATCGAGGCCAATCCAAAAAATAAAGCCAACTGTTCATCACACCCTTTCACATTTGCCACTACCTCAGTATGTACAGGATGAATCACAAATAACAAAGTCGAAACAAAAGCTATCCAGATACCTCCGGTATGGCCATTCAACATTAATAAAAGCAAACGAAAAAGCAGGAGACAGGAAGCACCATATAGTAAAACAGCAAAAAGGTGAAACGGGAAGGGATTGGAGCCAAACAATGAATATAATAATGTAAAAAACGCTAGTGAAAGTGGCCGATACCGACCTCCTTCCAAAACCTGAAGGCTCTCACCTACACGCGCATAACCTGCGAAACTATCATGTGAAAAAATGTCCGCGATGCCGTTCAATCCCTGTTGAACGTATACATTTTTCTGAATGACTACTTCATCATCCAGTACGAACTGATGAGAGAGTGTATTGACATAAAGTCCAATCGCCAATACAAAGATGACGATATAATGGAGTCGGGCATTTTCAATAAATTTCATAACAGGCCGGGGAAATTAATGAAAAGTGCCAAGTTTGCTTTAGTGAGGCTCCAAACGCTTGTTATTGATGGGCAGCAGAACATTCATAATGAGGTTCCGAAGTTAGATTCCGAATTGAGTCAAAACTTCTGCCAGCACATTCGCAACCAAATCCAAGCTAAAAGAAAGAGGTGGCTGCATGCTATTTTTCAGATAACAAACAACCACCTCTATAAAACAAGGTTACTCCGAAATTCTTTACGACTGACCTTCGTCAAAATCGCTTTTACTATCATGATTATTTGAAAGCAAAGCAATCAAATAACTTTAATCGTATTCCTTATATCTTGGAAAGACCATATGCTATACCAATACTTGGCTGAATCGTGCTGATCGTTCTTTTGTCACCTTCGACGATATCGCCGTTTCTAATATCTGCAAGACCTAATTGAGCGCGTAAATCCGCATTTAACCAAATTCTGCTTGCAACGCGTGCATTGAAACCTACACCTCCACCTATACCAAGGTTGAAAGTATTGTAAGCATCTCTATCAACTTTAGTGTCATTCAGTTTAGCACCAACCAAAAATCCTGGAACGATACCGGCATACACCTTTGGTCTGAATGCTTCTCCTAATTCTCCTAAAAACACGTTGAATAAAATGGGTACTTGTACATAGGTTAGTTTGAAGTCATTATCTCCGGAAGCATAACCTTCGTGTGAACCAAGGATATCAACTGTTAAACCGGTTGATTCAGAAATGCTATAGGTTGTTGTTAATCCTACGGCTAATCCTGTTAGGGATTTCGTGTTAGGTGTATTGCTCACTGTCGAAAAATTTAATCCAACTCTTGGACCTAATGAAAAACGATCCTGAGCACTAAGTTGGCAGACTGATAGAAAACTCGCTATACATACGAGTATTATTCCTTTCTTAAACATGGCTTTTAATTTTATAAAATGGTTTAAATAATTGGTTTAATACGTAAACTTAACTGTCGATATAAACAGGTGTTCCAAGAGAAGGTTGTAACATCAAAAAAGATGTTTTTAAAAATAACACTTCTTAAACTGAAATTTTTGCAAAGTTCTCGGTATTTATTGACTTTAATTTGGTTTTTTTAATAAAAAGTTAACAGTATCCGAAATTTTAGGATTCTCAACAAAAACGAAGTTCTGTAACCTCTAGTCTAAATTTTATTAAAAACCATACTTTCCCTTTGGTCACATCTCATCCAGGCGATCCGATTCCTCACTACTTTTGGGGTATGAAATCATCCTGGTATAAATTTATACTATTATACTTCCTGCTTTTTTGGGCCAGTTCTGCCTGTCGTAAGGATTCAGTCAAACATGACCAATCTGACCATCTTGAAACAACGCCTGAACAGTTAAAGACACTACCCTCTCAGGAAACTCTTGCAATGATCGACAGCGTACAAAAAGCTCAGAATGCAATAGATCCAATCAAGGTGACAGTTGTTCTATCAGCCCAAAGAGCTGCTCTATATAAACAACAAGCAGATGCCTCAACAGGACTTCAGAAAGCCAACTTCATGGTACTTCATGGATTCGAAGAGCTAAAAGCGGGCAATAGTGAAAAAGCGATTCAAATTTTTGAAAATACTTTATCCCTTGTAGAGCCCCTTGAAATCCCTGGCAAAGCACAAACCATTCTTGAAGTCAAAAAGCTAATTGCACTTTCTGCATTGCGATTAGGTGAACAGGAAAATTGCATTCTGAATCACACATCCGCTTCATGTGTTATACCTATTGCGAAGGCCGGTCAACACACTAACACAGAGGGCTCCTCTCGCGCAATGTTATATTATCAGGAGATCCTAAAAGAAGATCCAAATGATCTTACCTCAAAATACCTCCTGAATATTGCAGCGATGACACTCGGCAAATTTCCGGACGGAGTGCCAACCTCAATGCAGTTGCCAAAAGGTTATTTTACATCCACAGTTTCTTTTCCGGCATTTACAGACATAGCAACTGATCTTGGGCTTGATCGAAGAGGACTTGCAGGGGGAATTGCCATAGAGGATTTTGACCGGGACGGTGACCTGGATATTATGAATTCATCATGGGGCTTTCAGGATCAGATCAAACTTTACCGTAATAATGGTGATGGTAGTTTTGAAGATGTTGCTTCTGTGTCAGGCCTCAAAGGTGTCACTGGAGGGCTTAACCTTCGCCATGCGGATTATAATAATGATGGGTTTGCTGATGTACTTGTTCTTAGAGGTGCATGGCTTCGCGATCAGGGTCGTATCCCAAATTCTCTTCTAAAAAATAATGGTGACGGCACTTTCACGGATATCACAATTTCCGCCGGACTGTATTCAAAAATGCCAACACAAAATGCGGTATGGGCTGATTTCGATCTTGATGGGTGGCTTGATCTTTTTATTGGAAATGAATCAATACCTGAAGCGGGAACCGCATTTAACTTTCCATCTCAGATTTATCATAACCAGCGTGATGGCACATTTAAAGAAGTTTCAAAATCAGCCGGCCTGTTGGTGAATACGTTTGTCAAAGGAAGTACCGCAGGGGATATCAATAATGATGGAAAAGAAGATCTGTATATATCCAGCCTGAGTGCGCTCAACTCACTTTATCTGAATACTTCCGATGAGAACGGTTTGCGTTTTCAAAACATCTCTTCATCCGCTGGTACAGGTGAGCCACTAGTTTCTTTTCCGACCTGGATGTTTGATTATAATAATGATGGATGGCAAGATATTTTCGTTTCTGCGTACTCCGACGGTTCTGAAGATCTTCCCGGGAAGGTGTTGCGTGCTTACGGCAAAAAGGATGATCCATTTCGACCACGTCTTTATCGTAATAATCAAAATAAGACGTTCACAGACGTTAGTTCATCGATCGGACTTGTCGAACCTGCTTATACGATGGGATGTAATTATGGTGATATTGACAATGACGGTTTCCAGGATTTTTACCTAGGCACTGGGGAGCCTAATCTTAAATCCATTGTGCCAAATAAAATGTACTGGAATCGTGAGGGAAAGTCCTTTGCTGATGTAACATATGCTGGAGGGTTTGGAAATATTCAAAAGGGCCATGCAGTTGGTTTTGGTGATATGGATATGGATGGTGATCAGGATCTGTATGTCATCATGGGCGGTAGTTTCGAAGGTGATGTTTATCAGAACATTTTTTTTGAAAATCCTATCGGTCAGGAAAATCATTGGATTGTTTTGCGGTTAGAAGGAGTGCTTGCTAACCGACTAGCACTCGGGGCACGTGTCGAAATTGATATAATTGAAAATGGAAAGCACCGAAAAATTCATGAAGTCGTTTCTACAGGAGCAAGCTTTGGAGGGAATAGCTTACAACTTGAAATAGGACTCGGTAAAGCAACATCAATTGAAAATATAAAGGTTACATGGCCTTCTCTTAAATCGCAGGTACAAGAGTTCAGAAATATAATTTTCGATAAAGCTTACCTGATCAAGGAGGGAAGTCAACCCGAATCAATTCCTTACCTCAGCACTCCATTTAAAAAAGTCGAGCAGCAGCATCATCACTAATCAGCTATCAGATAAAGAATAGATAGTAGTCAAATTGAGTAACTTTCCCCTTCCGGATTCAGAAACACCCAAGTATGTGTAGGCTACCTTTCAGACACCTGTTATATGCATTGCTCATCAGTTATTTAGTATTGATATCCTGCCGCAATGAGAAGACAGGCACGTCATCAACTGAAGAACCTTCTTATGGCCCGATTCAGCTTGTTTCTTTACCTGCAAGTCAAACGGGTGTCAATTTCAGTAACACAATTAATGATGAAGGCAAGATCAATATTTTTACCTGGCATTTTCTTTACAATGGTGCAGGTGTAGCTGCGGGTGACATCAATAACGATGGATTGCCCGACCTCTATTTCACCGGAAATATGGTCTCGGACAGACTTTATCTAAACAAAGGAAATTTCCAATTCGAAGACATCACTTCCAAAGCGGGTATTGGATTACATATCTGGTCTAGTGGTGTGACGATGGCTGATGTAAATGCCGATGGATTGCTCGATATCTATGTCTGTAAAAATTCTCCAACAGGTGTCCCTGATAATAATCGAAACAAACTTTATATCAACATAGGTGATAATGTATTTCGTGAGCAAGCCGCGAAATATGGAATTGATGATATCGGATTTGGCGCCCAGTCTACCTTTTTTGATGCAGATCAGGATGGTGACCTCGATATGTATTTAGTAAATCAACCTTTCGATGAATTTTCACGCTTAGTCAATAAACCCGAGGTTGTGGCTTCCTATCCGCAGACCAATCGTTTTTTCTTTTTTGAAAATGGTCGCTTTGTAGATAAAACTTCTTCACTGGGCATGACGAATGCGCGCTATGGTTTGAATGTTTCTCTCGGAGATTTTGATATGAATGGTTGGACGGACATCTACATCTGTAATGATTATCATCACGCTGATCATCTTTATATGAACCGCGCTGGCAAGTTTACTGACGAGTTGCAAAGTCGAACTGGACATATTTCATTTTATTCGATGGGCTCTGATGTGGCTGATGTCAATCAGGATGGATGGCTGGATATTTTTACCCTCGACATGGCATTTGAGGACCACATTCGTTCGAAAACGAATATGGGTTCTATGAACAGGCAACGATTCTGGGACATGGTAGCAGATGGTCAGCATTATCAGTATATGCAAAATGCATTACAGATAAATCAGGGATATGGATTTTTTAGTGAAAAGGCACAAGTTGCCGGTATCTCAAAATCAGACTGGAGTTATTCGACAATGTTTGCGGATTTGGATCATGACAGTGACCAGGACATTCTGATCACAAACGGGATCCTCCGCGATCTTCGCAATAATGATTTCAATATGTATGTGAAGGATAAATATCAAAATCGTGTTGGTCCCGAAAATTATCTGGAGGTCCTTAAAAATATTCCTTCCACGCCTATACCAAATATAATTTTCAATAATGAGGGCAACCTGCACTTTTCAAAATTGCCGCCTGAAGCCGGTTTTAATAAAGGTGACTTCTCGCATGGTATGGCGATTGTGGATCTCAATGGAGATGGCAAACTTGATGTTGTCATCAATAATGCAAATGCCCCCGCCTCCCTTTATAAAAATGAAACAAAAACAAATGGTCATTACACGAATATCAGGCTAAAAGGTCCCGGGACTAATCTTGCTGGATTAGGTTGCTCAGTAATTGTATATGCAGGGGGCAAAAAACAAATTAATACCATGCAGTCAAGCCGTGGATATTTTTCTTCATCAGAAGCGATGGTACACTTTGGGTTAGGCGCAGCAGAAAAAATTGATTCAATCAAAGTTATATGGGATCATAAATCAATGACCGTTCTGAAAGATCAGGAAGTTGACAAAATGATCCTGGTTAATTATGCAAAGGAGCGCAAAGTTGCTTTTGTTGTGGACAAGATTACTGGGGTTCTTGCAGAAGATGCAAAACGAATTGATCATCGGCATCTTGAAACAATATTTGATGATTATCAACTTCAGGTTTTATTGCCGTATAAGTTATCGCAAAACGGACCTTATCTGAGTGTTTCTGATGTAAATGGAGATGGCCTGGAAGACGTTTTCATTGGCGGCGCTGCAGGGTATCCAGGCAGTATTTATGTCCAGGGAGATGATGGAAAATTTCAGTTGACCTATCAGCCTGCTCTGGCATCTGATAAAGATTGTGAAGATCAGGAAGCCTCCTTTGTTGATATCGATAGCGATCAGGATTTTGATTTGATTGTAACAAGTGGAAGTTATGAGTTTCCCGAGAGCAACAATTCACTTCGTGTTAGATTGTACATCAATAATGGAAAAGGCGTTTTTAGTAAGTCTGCCAAAAAGATTCTTCCTGAAATTTTAGTAAATAGTCAGTGTATAGAAGTCTTCGATTTTGACGGGGATGCAGATCCTGATGTGTTCATTGGTGGCCGCATCGTTGGAGGAAAATATCCTTTGCCGGCTTCATCAAAGTTGTTGGTAAATGACAATGGAAATTTTATAGAAAAGACTGCTTCGCTAGCTCCTTTTCTTGAAAAATTCGGATTAGTTACAGATGCCCTACAGGATGACATTGATAAAGATGGAGACATCGATTTATTAGTTGTCGGTGAATGGATGCAGCCAACCTGGTTAATCAATGGTGGTAATACAGGGTTCACAATGAAGTCTATCGAAGCTGCCGGTAAAGGACTATGGTGGACAATTGAAAAAGGCGATTTTGACTCGGATGGAGATCCTGATTTTATTTTGGGCAATCTGGGTTGGAACAATAAATTTGGCGGAGCCAAAGGCACCAAGCTCGAGGTGTTTGCAAAGGACTTTGATGCTAATGGTGACTTTGATGTTGTATTGGCGTCTACAAAGGAAGATAAACTACTCCCTGTGCGAGGTAGAGAATGTTCTTCCGAAGAAATGCCTTTTATCCTGGATAAATTTCCCAGTTACGAAAGTTATGCGAATGCGGAACTTTCAGAGATACTTTCAGAAACTCAATTAGGCAGCAGCACTCATGAAAAATTAACGACCATGAGTAGTGCGATTTTGATCAATGAGGGGAGCGGAAATTTTGTTCAAAAGGAATTGCCGGATGTCTGTCAGGCTGGTCCCATCAAAGCATTTAAATCAGGTGACTATAATGGCGATCAGAAGGTCGACTTCATATATGCAGGAAACCATTTTGCGGCTGAGGTAGAAACTGCAAGATATGATGGGCTTTATCCTGGAATTTGTTTTGGTGATGGCAAGGGAAACTTTGATTGTCAAACGATCTCTATCAATGGTCAACTACGGATAGATGACATTAGAGATATCCAAATCATTAAAGGGAAAAGTGGCGAAGATTTGATACTTATGTCTACTAATAATGGGCCGTTGAGAATGTATAAGCTTACACCATAAGGCAAAAGGCGGAAAAAGGCTGAAGGGCAGAAAAGGCAGAATGGAATGTAACCGCAAACCTCACCCATCTTGACTTTTTAACCGCTAAAGCCGCTAATGATTTTGCACCATTCCTTTTCCGCCCTTCAGCCTTTTCTGCCCTTCAGCCTTTTTCCGCCTTTTCAATCAACCTTAACAAACCGTTATAAAAACCTGATTCACTGTTTATTCCGGAATAACACTTATATTTGCACTCTTATATGTTATTCCTCCTCAGTTACTGATGAGTCAATCCCCACTCCCAACCGTGTAGGTTTAGCGTAAGGCAGGTAATGTATCACGTCTCAGTAGATAGCCTTACCACATTTTTTTAATCAAATTATACACAAGTGTCATTTAACAACCTTAAGCTCATTGAGCCATTGCTCAGAGCATTAAACCATGAAGGGTATACAACCCCTACGCCTATTCAGGAGCAAGCCATTCCGATGGTTCTGGAGGGCAGAGATCTCCGAGGATGCGCACAAACCGGTACGGGTAAGACCGCCGCTTTCGCGATCCCGCTTTTACAATTATTACAACAAGATCTGGAATCACATCCGGACACAAAGCCGCGTATCAGGGCTTTAATCCTGACACCTACCCGCGAATTGGCGATTCAAATCGAAGAAAGTTTTAAAGCTTATGGCAAATACCTGAAACTCTACCACCTTGTAGTATTTGGTGGTGTTTCGCAGGTGAGCCAGGTCAATAGCCTTCGTCGCGGAATTGATATCCTGGTGGCGACACCGGGCCGATTATTAGACCTGATGAACCAGGGACATGTATCCTTACGGGATGTAAAATATTTCGTACTTGATGAAGCAGATAGAATGCTTGATATGGGTTTTGTGCATGACGTCAAAAGGATCATCGCTAAATTACCTACTGAAAGACAAACCCTATTTTTCTCGGCTACCATGCCACCGGAAATCAATCAACTTGCTAAAAATATTTTGCGCAACCCCGCGACAGTGGAAGTTACTCCGGTCTCTTCTACTGCAGATACGATTCAGCAAGTAGTTTATTTTACTGAAAAAGAACACAAAGGTGTACTGCTTAAATATCTGATGAATGATCCTGCAATTAAAAATGCGCTTGTCTTTACGCGTACCAAACATGGTGCAGATAAACTGACAAAGTTTTTGAATGCAACAGGAATTCGTTCAGAAGCCATCCATGGCAATAAGTCACAAGGAGCACGACAGAGCGCATTGAACAATTTCAAAAACCGGAAAACGAGAGTTTTAGTTGCTACCGATATAGCAGCACGAGGAATTGATATCGACGAATTGACACACGTAGTGAATTACGAATTACCACACGTTCCTGAAACTTATGTACACCGTATCGGTCGTACAGGAAGAGCTGGTGCAAATGGTAGTGCTATTTCATTTTGTGACTTTGAAGAAAAATCATTGTTGAAAGACATTCAAAAGTTGATCAACAAAACAATACCCGTAGAAAAGGAACATCCATATGCGATGGCTGCTGATCTACCGGATATGGATCCACAAAGAAGAGCACAAATGAGCAGAAAGCCGGCAGGAAGTAATCGTTCCGGTGGAAGGAGTAGTATCTTCCGTCCATCCCGCTCCAGAGCATAATAATCGCAAGGTAAAGCAGGGGTTTTAGATTGATTACAATTCAATTTTTTAATTCCTTGCTGTGCCTTTATCATCAAAACCAAAAAGCATTGGGAAGGCTATCGGTCACAGATCGATAGCCTTTTTTATTTTATGCTTGTGTTTGACATTATACGCAGTGATCATAGATTCCTATTGATGCATATTCAGTGAGCAAACAAAGTATATAAAGTTTTATAAAAGAAAGCCTCAATCCTGTAATATCCCCTGGACATAAATCCCTACAGTTTTACTGAGTTAATTTATTTATCAATCATAAACTATATTACAATGTCAGAGAATAATCAAAAATCAGGGTCGAAATCAGGTACAGGAGGTGGACAAAATTCAGGTGATACAAATAAATCCAATTCAGGTCAAACTGGTCGACATGGAAACAGCGGAGGCAATCCTGGTGCCAATACCCACAAAAATGAAGGTCAAAGTTCAGGAAAATCAAGCCGGTCTGATTCTCAGGGAGCGAGTGTTGAACGTAATCAGAGTGGAACACAAAACACTCAGAGTGGAACACAAAACACTCAGCAACACAAAAGCAAACAATCTGAAGAAAACAATGAAGATCAAGAGTAGTGATGTCTGATGATCAACACTTTTAGAATTTTCTAAATACGACACGATTAACGAGAGTAAAACTGCTCTCGTTTTTTTTTGTGTAACTCCCCTTATAATCTTCAATAAATTTCCACTTTCACCTTGCCAATCGCGACAAATCACTTATCATTTCATTCGCAAGCATTAATATTACACCAGCATAATCCTGCTCAATGAGACATCCTTCATATTCAATCCTTATA
>JAYUXX010000072.1:0-2166 GCA_043752765.1 Saprospiraceae bacterium
CACCACTAGTCGTGCCACGAGGTCCTAACCCTCTGACAATCAACGCCCCCAGGGGTGTTTTAACATTGAAATATGGCATGTACAGCTATAGAATCACCAGCATAGAAGTCTAATATTTTTGGGCCGAATCATTATGTCGCAACGATTGCCCGATATTTTGGTTTCTCTGTGTTCACACCATAAATTTTCCAAACATGAATGAAATAAACCTCCTTAAAGGCCATCTTGATGAAGATGTAATTGAAAATCTCCGCGATCATATCGGAGCAGAATCTAGTGAACAAACTGAAGCTGCTGCTTCCGGTATTATTTCCTCATTAGTTGCCGGTCTATCCAGAAATGCTGATAAACCAGAAGGCGAAAATGCATTGCTTTCAGCATTGGACAGGGACCATGATGGTAGTTTCCTGGATGATGCAATGGGTTTTATTTTGGGCAGAAAGAAAATGGATAATCCCAAGACCACTAATGGCCCTGGTATCCTTGAGCATATCCTCGGCAATAAACAAAATCAGGTGAACGATGTGATGGGACGCGTAACAGGACTCGACAAATCAAAGATCCTGAAACTGATGATTGCACTGGCTCCTATGGTACTTGGTGCTTTGGGGAAAGCAAGAAATAATCAGGGATCGAACGGTAGAGGAATAGCTGATTTATTGCGAGGAACTGTTCAAACACAAACCGCTGAGCGTCAAGAGATGAATCTTATAACCCGCCTGCTGGATTCAGATGGAGATGGAAACGTGATGGATGATATTGCGAACCTCGGAATGAATGCGTTTCTTGGGCGCAGAAAATGATAACTCTTTCTTTACTATCTGTACGGACTTTCAAGCTTATTCTCATACTTGGAAGTCTGTTTTTTTTGTCTTCATGTAAGCCTGGCCGTTCAGGTTCTGAAGAAGAAGTTGTGACTGGCGATCCGGCAATTAATGAATTGACCGAGGCCATCCGTGCATCCCCCCGAGATCCGGATCTCTACATGCGGCGAAGCGAATTATTTTATGATAAGCTGGCGTATGACCAGGCAGTAGAAGACCTTGCCATGGTCCTAAAGCTTGATTCCACTCATCTTAAAGCTCATCATTTGCTCGCGGATGTATACCTGGATGATTATCAATCAGCACTTGCATTAGCTACTTTGACCCGGGCGTCTAATTTATATCCCGACAGCATCGGCACTAAACTTAAACTTTCCGAATTCCAATTAATTCTCAAGCAGTATGATGCTGCTTTTCAAACTTTAGCAGACATCATGAAGATCCGTCCCGGTGATCCGGAAGCTCTTTTTATGCTTGGGATGGTGTACCGGGATCAGGGCAAGACAGATCTGGCCATTGGAGCATTTCAATCTGCCGTGGAGAGAAATCCGGATATGAGTGAAGCATGGGTTATTCTGGGAGATCTTATGGACCGAACGAATAATCCCCTGGCCATTCAATACTTCGATAATGCGATACGTGTAGACCCTAACAATGTAGCTGCATACCATGCCAAAGCATATTACCTCCAGAACAATGATAGAATAGACGAAGCACTTGAGCTTTATCAAAAGATTCATTCCATGGATGCCCAATACCCCGAAGCATATTTAAATTCAGCCATCTTATTACTTTATAGAGACAGCCTGGATGCAGCCATGAGAGAATTGACTATCCTGGAAAAAATTGATCCTACTAATCCCGCTGCATGGTTCTACAAAGGGAAAGTTTATCAATTCAAAGGTGAAAAAGAATTGGCGAAAGCTGCATTCGAACAGGCCTTGCGCCTGGATGATAAATACGAACAGGCGCGGGACGGGCTTCGCGAATTGGAAGCAAAATAATTTCTTTTATTACGGCCAAAGATGTTCCCTGTAATGGTCAATTTTAATTCCTTCAGTTGATAGGTAGCCTCCCATCGTATCCGCAGTCATACAGCTATGCACAGGAAGCCACAATGAAATATCTCCCGGTTTGCATAAATGGTAATTCTGTTCTGTGCATTGAACGACACCGTGTTCCTGCGATACCGAAATGAGATATGGATTTGAGGCTGCTTCCGCAGTAGTCCAGGTTCCATGATCCTGCTTTACAAACCTGCCGAAACATTTCTTCCCGTCTTTAAATTGAAGAAAATCTTTGGCAAAATGAATGCCACCTCCATATATGATCCACTGATTTC
>JAYUXX010000073.1:0-2156 GCA_043752765.1 Saprospiraceae bacterium
TACAATTGCAAATCCCGCATAAGTAGCATATTCCATAAACTTATCTCCGGGCTTCTTTCCTGTCACTACCTCCCAAATCAGGAACATCACATGTCCACCGTCAAGTGCAGGAATGGGTAGCAAATTCATAATCGCTAAAATAAATGACAAGATACCTGTGATACGCCAGAAGGACTCCCAATCCCATGAAGTGGAAAATAGTTTCGTGATAGAGATAAAACCTCCAAGACTGTCTTTAGCTTTTACCTGGCCCTGAAATATTTTCCCAATACCTTTAAACCAGTCTCCCATAAAGGCAAGCCCTTCATGAATCCCTGCAGGTATAGCTTTACCTAATGAATAATCTTCCCTTGCTGTCAGGCCTAAATCTGAAGCACTTGACAATCCGATCCCAATCTTTCCAGTTTCATCGATCACAACTTGGGATTGCTGTGGAGTTCCATTCCGTAAATACCCCAGATCAATAGTCCTACCTTTTAATGTTTGAAATTCACGCATGATCTCATGCTGAAAAGAAAGTGGTTTACCATCGATAGAAATTATTTTATCGCCAGCCTGAAGGCCTGCTTTCTCTGCATTCGAACCCTCAGTAACTTTGGCAACTGCAAAAGGTATCCGCGGACCGATGACCGTGTAGTCCTTAAATTCATTTGAGGAAAGGATCTCAACATATTTCGGATCAACTTGTAAGGCTACTTGTTGACCATCACGCAAAACAATAATTTCTTTTGCATTATTCAGGACTACTTCACGGCGGATTGTAACGGGAGAAAATTCATTCGGCTTTACACCGCCAATGGATATTAATTTATCACCTTCACGAAATCCAAGATCAGTTCCAAGCGAGTCAACGTAGATTCCATATTCGAGTTTGTCATTGACCAAGTATTCCTTGCCGTAAACCCATAACATCATTCCGAAAATCAGAAATCCTAAAAGGAAATTGACAGTAACTCCACCAAGCATAATGATTAATCGCTGCCATGCAGGTTTTGATCTGAATTCCCAGGGTTTAGGTGGCTGTTTCATTTGTTCAAGGTCCATGCTTTCATCGACCATTCCTGCTATTTTCACGTAGCCTCCTAAAGGCAGCCAACCAATACCATATTCAGTCTCCCCAATTTTTTTCTTGAAGAGTGCGAACTTGATATCAAAAAAAAGATAAAACTTTTCAACCTTGGTTTTAAACCATTTGGCAGGCAAAAAATGGCCCATTTCATGCAATACAACTAATATAGAAAGGCTCAGAATCAACTGAGCTATCATTGTCAATACGCCCATGCAAAATGAAAATTTGGTGAATTAATCCGTAAGATGCTGTTCAAAACGATAGTTTTGGGTCTTATGTTTCAAGACGAACGGGTGAAATTAGGCAATTATGAGGGTTAATTCGCTCCATTGGTATTACATCCCTTCACTGGGAAATATTGGGGATGAGGTTATCCTCGAAGGTGATGAATGGCATCATTGTCTGCATGTGCTGCGAATGCAGGTGGGCTCTACTATTATCTTGACAGATGGTAAGGGGAATTGTATGGAAGGTATTATCCGATCAACTACTGCTAAAACTGGACGAATAGAATTAACAGAAGACTTGTCAACTGTTTTTCGAAACCCCCGGCAATACAAAGTGAGAATAGGTATGGCTCCAACCAAGAATATAGATCGAACAGAATATGCAATTGAGAAACTAACCGAAATCGGTGTAGATGAAATCACGTTCCTGGATTGCCACCACAGCGAACGCTCTCATCTTAGATTAGATAGAATACAAAAGATCTTAGTAGCGGCTGCCAAGCAATCACGGAAAACATTCTTTCCTCCCTTAAGTGGGCCAGTATTGCTTGCAAAATATATAGGCAGGATAAAGGAGGAATTTCCTCAATCGAAAATCCTGACTTGTCATATGGATGCAGAAAGCATGTCGATTTCAGAAAATTATTTAGCAGGTGAAGACGTTGTACTCCTTATCGGACCTGAAGGCGGATTTTCAGCAACAGAAATTGAAATGATGAAAAAAGAACAAGTTAAACTCGCTCATCTCGGACCATTTCGGCTCAGAGTTGAAACTGCAGCAATTACTGCTGCTGTGACAATTCATTTAATCAATGAAATCAAATTACAATGATGTATTCTGTTTTGTTATCGTTTTTGCT
>JAYUXX010000074.1:0-2150 GCA_043752765.1 Saprospiraceae bacterium
GAGTCTATGTGCCTGGGTATTCCACCTATCATTACTGACATTCCGGGAAATAAAGGCTTGGTTGAAGATGGCATTTCGGGGTGGATTGTTCCTCCAAAAGATCCTATTGCAATAGCCGACGCAATGGTTGAGATGCTATCCAATAAAACAGATAGAGAAACCAGAGGCATAAACGCCACACAACATATTCGGAGACATTTTCATACCCGTAAAACCGTAGATGAATTTGTTACTCTTTACAAAAAGCTGTCCGGATAAATTTATAGAAGATATCTTAAAGAGCTTCGGCAATTTCTTTTATTTTATCAAGAACCTGAGGCCAGTTGGCTTCACTATGCTCCTTATTTTCTTCACTTTTAAATCCTTTCTGAATGATGCGAAGTAAAACTTCCTCTCCTGCATCTTCAAGTGTATACGTAACAATTCCATAATTCTCCGGAATATCCTCCATTCCTGAAAACCCACTCCAATAATCATAACTCAATATTTTCTCGGACGTGATTTCAAGAATATGGCCTTTATCCTGATACGATTTACCCTCCCAGTCTCCCTGGAAAATAAGATTGCTACCAACTTTCCAATCGGTAATCGTTTCCGTACCATAGAGATATTCTTTGATCAAAGACGGATCGGTTAAAACTTTCCAAACTTTAGTCTTCGAAGCATTAATACGAATAGACTTCTCAACTTCCAGTGAGGTATTCATTGTATGGCAGATGAATTGATCGAATATTGATTGGAAAAGAAAACTGACATTGAGGCTAACCTCTTTGAACCTTAGTGGTTCCGTGCCATTTTAAAACGCTTGGCTACTTCTTTCCAGTTTACAACATTCCAGAAGGCAGAAATATAATCCGGTCTCCGATTTTGGTAATTGAGATAGTAGGCATGTTCCCATACATCCAGACCTAGTATCGGAGTTCCTTTGACAGGGCTTACATCCATGATCGGGTTGTCTTGGTTAGGGGTGCTGGTAACGGCTAAAGCCCCTGATTGATCTACGATCAACCATGCCCAGCCTGAACCGAATTGAGTAGTTGCAGCCTTTGAAAATGCTTCTTTAAACTCTACTAATCCTCCAAACCGCAGATCTATCTCAGCTGCCAGATCTCCTGTAGGATCTCCTCCCGCTTCCGGAGCCATTATTTCCCAAAATAAATTATGATTATAGTATCCTCCACCGTTATTCCGAATGGCAGGACTATGCTTTGATACATGACTTAACACATCTTCAATGGACTTTCCTTCAAGGCTGGTGCCGTCAATAGCAGCATTCAGATTGTTGGTGTAAGCTGCATGATGTTTGCCATGATGGATTTCCATTGTACGGGCATCAATGTAAGGCTCAAGTGCATTAAATTCGTATGGGAGGGGCGCTAATGTAAAAGCCATTTTGGAAGGGATATTAGGGTTAAGAATGGATATATAAATATACGATTTTCGTATGATTGAACCCCAAACTATAGTAAAGGTTTAGAATTGTATTCACAAGGGAATCGCTTTCTTACGGACTATAAATTATCTTTAACCCGGTCATTACTGCCCCGGTGGTTTTTACATAATCTTACCATCACCCCACATTATAAGTGATTCCATTTTTCAACTCTTTTACGCCTGTATTATGAAATTTCAATTTAACCCTTTTTCGGTTTACACCCTGGCATTTTTGTCGATGATTGTATTCTCATCATGTGGAGATATAGTGCAGGATTTACATCTGAATAAAGATGGATCAGGAACACTTGAAACATCCATCGACGTGGGTGAACTGATGGGAATGGCGAAAGGTTTTGAAAATATGGGTTCTGATCAGGATTCGTTTACGGATGATATCATTTTTGATACGATGCCCGTTGCACCTGCACCTCCGAAGGATGCCATCACTCTATTGATGGAAAAAATTACGGATCCTTCACATGATCAGGATTTCGATACTACTATGTCCTTTCTGAGTATTATGCCGGATAGTATTAAACAAAAAGAAACCCGGCTCGACCTTGTCGCGAAAATGTTTGTGCGCATGAAATCTCCGGCGAAGAGTGCAAATCTTACGTTTGGAATTCTGATGAAGTTTGATGATACCAAACAGTTGAGGGAACTTATCAATTACATGGAGTCATTGAATGAAACCTCCGGAATAGTTTCCGGCG
>JAYUXX010000075.1:0-5407 GCA_043752765.1 Saprospiraceae bacterium
GTAAAGAAGAAGCTAATTGTATTATCAGTAGCATCAAAATCTGTTGAGTCTGTTAATAGGGTATAAGTACCCATATACACAGCTGGAACTTTTGGTAGATTAATAAGTTCTGGGAAAACTTGATTCTCTGCAAGAGAGTCAGGGCCAACCGTATTATAAGGAAGAGTTTCGTTGTAAACCACGAAACCTGTTGCAGTATCAACTACTGTGAAATTAAGTCTCACGTTTGTTTGTGGACAAGCACCTGCATTATAGATGTCAGCTAAAGCTGCAAATTCACGTACCTGATTTGCAGGAATAGAAGCCCATGGAGCAATGGCGTAGAAATTTGACTGGATGCGGCTATTATTACATTCAGTTTCTACAATTTTCACGTCGTCAATCGCCCACATGTAATAATTGTCAGTGTAGACAAAACGTACCTGAACCGAATCATGACCAGCTGCTCCAGGCATAAAGAAGCGCTGAACGTTAGAATTTTCAAAATTGCCATTGGTTTCAAACTCCGTATTGATAGAGACATCAGTCCATGCTCCCCAAGCATCACCAACATCTCTGGTACGATAGGAGAAGGCATACGTACTTTGGAATTGGCGAAGAGCTTGTGTCCAGGTCAAAGAAAGACCTGCAGCATTCCATCCACCAGAAAAAATGGAAGGAGAAACCAGGAAGTGCTGACCTGGAACAGGACAAGGACCTGCGCCAAATGCACCTTCTATACCTCCATTATCATTAAAGTCGCTATCCACACCCACAGCACCATCACAAAGTGTCATAGAATTGATAGCAGCACCGGCAAAGATGTAGGCACCACGGTCTATCAGACCTTGAGGTAAATATTTGAATCCGGCATTACCATTAGAATCGGCAACGTTGCAAGTACCGGACGTAGACCATCCGTTTGCTTCGATACCACCTGCGAAAGTTTCCCAGTAAAGGGAAGCATCAGCAGTACTGTTCGTAAATACACCGATTTTAAAAGTTCCTTCTGTAGCAGGAGATGCACCTGTGGACCATACACGCACTTTGTACGTATTGCCAGAAAGTAGGCAAGCACCCGGAAGGACTAATTGGTTGTCTTCAGGTACTTCAGAAGAAAAACAACCAAGAGGTGTCTCAGTAGAATCACAACTTTCGTACAATGCCATACCAATAGCAGACACATCTGAAGGTGTTACTGAATTATTGAAATATACCCTAACGATGATCCCATTTGCCGGTAAATCCACCGGAGTTGTAAATGAATACCAGATATCATCTGTATAAAAAGTGCCTGAACAAACACTGACAGGCGTTCCGGAAGCTGTAGCTCCTCTTGTATCGCCATTTGCCAGTATAGCCGTAGCCTCGCTATCACCGTAAGTAATCGTTGTAGCATTCAGACAATCATTATTGGCAGGCTGTGCCCACATTGTTGTACTCCAGGAAAAGAGCACCAAAAGAAGACTAGAAATTCGTAAAGTTACTTTCATCATTTTCAGAATTTAGTTATAATAAATAGCTTTTAAATTGAAGTTGGAAATTCGGGTCTGTAGAGGGAATGTTGGTCAAAAATATAAAAAATTGCCATTTGGAATCAGCAGGAATGGATTTATGTAGTTCGTATGACAAAAATGCCTATATCCATTTCTCAATTTCCTCGGGGACAATAGCCACAACTCCGGAGTGTGAACAAACATAAGCCCCAGTAAGATTTGCTAAATCACCACTTTCCTGAAGATTAAGTCCACTCATTTGCGCCAGAGCAAGTGTGCAAATGACTGCATCACCTGCCCCGCATACATCCACAACATCAATTGCTGTAAAAGGCTTTATGTGAGCACTAGATACTTGATCCTGAAGGAATACGCCCTGACCACCTAATGTGATTGCTATCGTTCCCACATTCATATGGGACATCCATTGTCCCGTCAACTCAGGCAAATCTCTAAGCGTTAGGCTCTTGTGTGCTGCAAGGCTGGCCTCTCTTAAGTTTGGTTTAAAAAGATCAACTCCCCTGTAGTTCATAAAATTATTGTCCTTCGGATCTACTGCAATAAAGACCTTGTGATGCTGTCCATATTCAATGACTGAGGCAATAATATCCTTTGTCAGAAAGCCTTTATTGTAATCCTCCAGAATAATGAGATCAGGTAAATCACGCTTCAGGATAGCTGAAATATGCTGTACTGCATTATTTTCTTCCTCCGCTTGCAGATAGGTGGTGGTTTCTTCATCGATCCGTAATAAATGATGAGAAGAGGCCACTACCCGGGTTTTAACAGTTGTCACCCTATCACTAAGGGTTAAAAAATGATGGCCGATTTTTTTGTCATCCAGAATGCCTTTGAGCAATTCACCACCATTGTCAGCCCCGATCAACCCGATTATTGAAGTATCACATCCCCAGGCTGCAAGGTTGAGAGCAACATTTGCTGCTCCACCGGCCTTTAACTCTGTAACCTGATGTGTAAGGACAGGAACAGGAGCCTCTGGTGATATACGCTCCACTATGCCAAGGATATACTTATCAAGCATTACATCACCAATTACCATTGCCTTGATGGTCTCAGCTGTCTGCTTAACCTTCTGTATGTTTTCTTTTGTTGTCATTACCTAGGGCTGTAAGGTATTGATTCCAGAATGTACCGGGTTACAATTTCCGTGGCTCCCGCCTTCCCGCTTAGATATTCAAATGCTTTTTCCCCGGCTTCTTTACCAACACCTTCTTCTGACAACTTTTCAAGGACTTCCTGAAACTTCTCTTTGTTCTTAACTGACCACGCACATTCAAGTCCAATCATGTCCACAGCTTCTGGAAATGTAGTGAAATGGGGCCCAAACACGATGGGTTTTGAATGGGCTGCCGGCTCCAACGTATTGTGTATGCTGTTACCGAATCCGCCGCCCACATATGCGATCGATCCTACTGAATAAAGGACAGACAGTAATCCAACTGTATCGATAATAAGTACGTTTTCGTGAATAGAACTATCGTGGAGTTCCGAGTACAACTTGAAAGGGACAGTAAATTCCTTCGTTAGTCGTTTGATATTCGCCGGACTTACATCATGAGGAGCAATCACAGTCCTAAGATTCAATTTTTCAATCACGGGAATAATCATACGCTCATCTGCGGGCCACGTACTTCCTGCGACAAGATCGAATTGAGGTGCCATTGCTATTTTTTCCGGAAGCCTTTGTTCTTTCTCTAAAGGGAGGTTCATGCTTCGATCGATCCGTGTATCCCCAGCCTTGACTATATTTTTAAATCCTTTTAGCTGAAAAAATGGAATGTGTTCTTCTCGCTGAAAAAAAATTCTTTTGAAGTTTTTCAGATATTTTTTTGTCAGTGGGATCGACCACGAACTTAATTTTCCAACAGGCGACCAGTTTGCTGATATAAGAATAGCGGGGATAGAATGATCAGCCAATGATTTAAGATATCCTGGCCAGAGATCATACTTGACAAAGACAGCCATATCGGGTTGAATCGAGCTTATAAAGTAATCTGCATACCCAGGCAAATCATGAGGAAGATAAGTCACAATGGTCTTGGAGTCACTGAGATTTTGATTATAGCCACTTGGCGAAAAAAAAGTTAAAATGATTTCAATCTGTTCTTCTCTTTTCAATCTTTCGATGACCGGCTTTGTTTGTTCAAATTCTCCGAGGCTAGCCACATGAAACCAAATACGTCTGCCGCTTTTAGGAGGTATTTTATCAATGGAAGATTTCCAGTTTTTTCTTCCAGAAATCCATTGACGGGCTTTTTCATTCCAAATCGACGATATACGAATACCTAGCATAAATAAGTACATGCCTGCAAAGTAGATCACCCACATAGATCGAATCAGTAGTATATATTTTCCGGACGTGTGTTCCGGGTGATCGATACCACATAGCCCAGGCTAAACCCCGCTAGTATATCGGTACGTTTGTCTGCAAGATATCCTCCGGAAGAGTTATCAAAATCTCTTCTTGATCTTGTCCTGGCTCCATACAGATCTGCCATTATGTTGAAGTGGAAATTGTTCTTCGGGTTCTGATATTGAAAACCTAAAGCCAGATGCATCGCAGGTCCATTAGTCAATCTATCATATCCTTTTAAATTCTCTTTTAGGAGAGGAATTATGGTTTTAAAATTATCCTGAACCCTGATCTTGTGTTGCATCAACCCAGCGCCAAGTTGAGCTCTGAAGCCTGTCAGGTTTTGAACTTTTGCACTCGTAGGAAATATCTTCCCAACATTAAACCCAACATAAAATCCCCTTTCCTTTAGATTGATATCTCCCGGTTTGCCATCAATCCCGACAATGCTTCCGTCGAATGATCTCAAGCCAGCCAATACATCCTCTCTGACTACACTCCCGAAAATAAAAACACCATCGGCACCAAAAAAAACTTTTCGTTGAAACCCCGCAGCCTCAATACATACTCCTATGTCGCTACTGGTTCCAAACCGTTCACTCATATCCTCAAGTGGAAAATGCAATCCGTATCGAAATTCAATCCATTTTACGGAGCTCTTTTCCTGGCCATAAATATGACCTATCCCTATGGATATCAGCACAGTTGTGATAAGAACCTTACATGTTAATTCGAGTATCTTTGAGCGATTCATATTAGCTAAAGTCACAATTAAAGGTATTGAAAAGAGTATTAATTACCGGCGCGGCCGGATTTATAGGGTCGCATCTTTGTGACCGTTTTTTGAAAGAGGGCTATCATGTAGTCGGAATGGACAATCTTCTGACCGGGGCTCTGGAAAACATTGAGCACCTTTTCCCGGAGCCCAGGTTTGACTTTTACCATCATGATATCACCCGCTTTGTCCATGTGCCGGGTGATTTGGATTTTATCCTTCATTTTGCCTCTCCTGCAAGCCCTATTGATTATCTTAAAATGCCCATCCAGACGTTAAAAGTTGGGTCGTTAGGTACGCATAATTTGTTGGGTTTAGCCAAATCAAAAAATGCCAGGATATTGATTGCCTCCACCTCTGAAGTCTATGGCGATCCTCTGATCCACCCTCAACGCGAAGAATATTGGGGGAATGTCAACCCGATTGGCCCCCGAGGTGTTTATGATGAGTCCAAACGATTTATGGAAGCTATAACAATGGCATATCATAGATTTCATGGGCTTGAGGTTAGAATTGTCAGGATTTTCAATACATATGGACCTCGAATGAGAATAGAAGACGGGAGGGCATTACCGGCCTTTATGGCACAAGCTTTGAGAGGTGAGGGTTTGACAGTATATGGAGATGGCAACCAGACTAGGTCGTTTTGCTATGTAGATGATTTAGTTGAAGGTATCTACAGGCTATTATTGAGTGATTATACTCTGCCTGTTAATATTGGTAATCCGGACGAAATAACCATCATGCAACTAGCGCAAGAGATAATGGGTCTTGTAAATAACC
>JAYUXX010000076.1:0-5406 GCA_043752765.1 Saprospiraceae bacterium
TGGAAAATAATTCTGCACCCCTTTAGGGGAACACTTTGCATTCTGCAAAGATGGGGTCCGCAGTACCGTTTTACATGTTTTTTACTATATTCCTGTGCAACAGGATATCCTTTAGATCATGAAGAACTTTATACTCATTGGGTAACACTTTCTTACAGGCTTCTTTTATAACGAAAAAAGAACCTTTCTCAAGAAGAGCCTTATCCACCTTCGAGGACACAAGTTTGATATCCTCTTTGATGAGTTTTCGAATAGATGGTATATCATGCCAATCACCTTCGATAGCACAAGTCAGGCTCGAAGTACCATCCGGCATTTCATTTGTCTCGAGAGAGATAAACCGATAATCAACAGCTAAATCGCTTTCAGAATATTTTGCAATCTCGGTAAACGGGATTCGCCAGGTCTCCTCATCAAGCCCCGTATTGACTAGAAAAATCTCAAGGCCTTTCTCGTGAAATCTATATACCACCACACGAATCGTATCAAAAACAGTCATAGGTAAGTTTGTCTTTTAAAAGCAATTGAATGTACGATGAAAACGCGGATTTAGTTTTTCCCTGAGGATATTAATCGTAAGACGAGTTCGTAAAAAGTAAGGGTTAAGAATATGCCTTCTTCCTCTTCATTTAAATTCGCAATCAGGGTATAAGCTCTTTGTTGGGGTGAATGAGGTCTCTGAGGGTTGAACATCTGTCCCACCTCACGATCTTTCACAATTACAGAAAGTAAATCACTTGAATATGGCCTGATTCGTCCCAGGACCTCCTTTGAACGCAATCCATGCATCACATTATTTTGATCAATTAGCGCCACCATGTTTCCATTAAAGTAAACATCGACATCCCTTTTCTTGATACGGTAAATGATTTCGGTCGTTCTCGTTCTGCAGCACAGAAGTGCTTCTCGGGTCCCTTTGATATAATCCTTGTAAGCAAAAGCCACCATAGGTTCATAATAAATGGAATGAATATGCCCTTTCAAGATTTTATCAAGCCCCTGCTTCTGGGATTTGACATCAAATTTTAATGATAACAGCTCTAACTCTTTCTCATCCTGAAACGGAATCAACTGATCCTGAACTGGCCTCAAAAGCTGACGCATCAAATCTAAATCATGATTAATCTTTCGTACGCCAGGAGGTAACTTCAAAACCATTCGCAGCAAATCCTCAATCATAATCCGGTAATCAAAATGCGATGAATTGGAAATTCAATTCCGTACAAGGATAATGAAGTTATAGAGAAAGTCTTCAAACTTTTAGACAAGGGTTTTCACGACACATCCAAAGTAAAGTGCGATTCCTTACATGTAAGTTCTGATTGTAGAATTTTTTCTCATCGACTTGCGAAGTCTTCGAATAGCACGCTCTTTTATTTGACGGACACGTTCCCGGGTTAGTTCCAGATGCTCCCCGATCTCATCAAGCGTTAATGGCTTTTCTCCTTTTAAGCCAAAATAGTACGCAAGCACATCTGCTTCTCGGGGAGCTAATGCGTTGAGACTGTATTGTATATCAAGTCGTAAAGACTCTTCCATGAGTTTAAGATCCGGCTGCATTTCGCTATCCGTCTCTATCATATCAAGCAAGGTAAAACTGTCCTCCTCACCTGAAATAGGCGCATCAAACGATACGTGCCTGTTTTGGCCGGGCATTGCATTTACAATATCCCTCAGCGGGACATTTAATAATTCGGCAAGTTCTTCATGCGTAGGCTCCCTTTCAAACTGCTGGACAAAAGACACGAAAGCTTCATTGAGCCGATTATAAGAAGTAGACTTATTGTGCGGCATCCTGACGATCCGCGAATATTCTACAATCGATTGAAGAATACTTTGTCGGATCCACCAAACAGCATAGGAAATAAACTTGAACCCTTTGGTTTCATCAAATCGCTTTGCAGCTTTCATCAAACCAACATTTCCTTCATTGATCAGATCACTTAACGAAAGGCCCTGATTCTGATACTGTTTTGCAACTGAAACCACAAAACGGAGGTTTGCCTCAGTCATACGTTCAAGTGCAGCCTGATCCCCTTCCCGAGCTTTGGCGGCTAACCTGGTCTCTTCCTCAGAAGTCATCATGTCGATTTTACTGATATCCTGAAGATATTTCTCCAATGCCAGACTTTCTCGGCTCGTGATCCTGTTGGCAATTTTAAGTTGACGCATTTCTTGGCCTGTATTTATAATTTTTGGTGTTCACTCATTTTTCCTTTAGAAGGACAATAGTGGTTGTTAAAAGGTTCACACGTATTAAGGGCTGTACCCATAATTTACATAATTACATCTTTCTCTCTTCTATTCAACGGTTTTCAACATTCCTTCGTTATAATGTAGTGAAGGTGCTGTTATGTACCCTACGAAGCACCTTTTTTTTAAAGTCTAACGATTTATAAATGATAATTCTTATGAAAAACTATATTTCGGCCGGCGTCATTTCATGTCTTTTAATGTTTTGTCTGGCTGCATGTGATAAAAAGTCGCCATCAAACGGATCCTGTAATGAGGCTACACTAAATCAACTCTTCACAGCAAAAATTAACGAACAATGGTGCCTTGACGGAACAAACTGGAAAATCCGCTTCGGCCCCATGGTAGAGGATAGTCGCTGTAATGTCACCGGCATACAATGTGTATGGGCTGGCCAATACGTGATGGCAGTTACAATTAATAATGGAGAACCAGTTCAGGATACCTTTTACGCAGTAAACAACTGGACCGACACGCTTTATCAGGGAGGATACCAGATTATCCTGGCAAAGGTTTACCCTGAGATTCGCACTACGACCGACCCGCTCGATCCTTCCGCGTATTCGTTTGATGTGCTCATAAAATAATCATATGCTTTCCAAATAATTTGAATAAAAAAGCCTCCCGAAAAGGAGGCTTTTTATTTTTTATTATACAGATCTTATCAGCCGAAAAGACTGAGGTAAAGAAGGCCAACTTTCACCTTCTTGGGCCGCGATCACCTCCGCCACCGGAACGACCACCGCCTCCTCCATCACCATCTCTGCGCGGTCCGCGATCATCTCTGCGTGGACCACGATCATCTCTTCTGTCCCCCCTGCCTCCACGGTCATCTCGCCCTCCACGATCATTGTCGCGGAATGAAGAACGCTCTGTATTTTCAGGAGGTCCCTCCTCTCCATAACCATCAAGATATTCACCGGCCTCATTTTTCTTACGCTCCGGTTTTGGAAGTAAAGATTTTCGTGACATACGCATTTTTCCAGTCCGCTGGTCAATTTCAACCAGTTGGACTTTTACCATATCCCCTTCTTTGAATACCTCTTCTACATTATCAATCCGGGAATGCGAAATTTCCGAAACATGCAGTAAACCACTTTTACTCATAAAGTCTACAAACACTCCATAAGGCATGATAGTCCTGACAACTGCATCGTAAACATTGCCAACTTCAGGTGTATGGGTGATCGATTCAATTCGCTTGCGGGCTGCTTCGAGTCCATCTTTGTTGACACTCGCAATATTGACAATCCCTTTATCTCCAGCTTCTTCGATATTGATAACCGTTCCAGTCGTCGCCTGAATATCCTGAATTACCTTACCGCCAGGGCCGATAACAGCTCCAATCTGGCTCTTCTCAATAATCATCTCGAGGATTCTTGGAGCATGAGGTTTAAGATCAGGACGGGCAGCTGGCAGAATTTCTTCCATTTTGTCGAGAATATGCAACCTACCTTCTCTGGCTTGCATCAAGGCTTGTTCCAGTAATTCGAAACTTAACCCATCAATTTTGATATCCATCTGGCAACCTACAATCCCTGCTCTCGTTCCTGTCACCTTAAAATCCATGTCCCCAATAGCATCTTCATCTCCCAGAATATCAGAAAGAATAGCCGAACGGCCCCCTTCGCTGATTAATCCCATCGCTATTCCAGATACAGGAGCTTTGATTTGAATACCACCGTCCATAAGCGCCAGAGAACCGGCACAAACTGTTGCCATCGAAGATGAACCGTTTGATTCAAGAATATCCGATACAATTCGAAGCGTGTAAGGTTGAGCTTCTGGCATTACTTTTCGTAATGAACGGGCAGCAAGATTAGCATGGCCAACTTCACGGCGACCAGGCCCACGCATTGGTTTTACCTCACCAGTTGAATAAGGAGGAAAATTATAATGAAGAATAAACTTATCATACTTGTAATCCAAAGCATTGTCAAGCAACACTTCATCATTCTTTGTTCCAAGAGTTAAACTGGTCAATGCCTGAGTTTCACCTCTCGTAAATACAGCTGAACCATGGGTGGTTGGAAGATAATCCACTTCAATCCAGATCGGTCTCACCTCATTAGACTTGCGCCCGTCGATCCGCTTTCCCTCGTTGACTACAAACTCTCGAACAACTAATTTTTTCAGCTTATCATAATAATGGTCGATAAGCGATGACTTCTCAGTCATGTATTCAGCGCCTTTCTCTTTGGTGAGCTTTTCAACTAAATCTTTTTTGATCTGATCGAACTGCTCGCGGCGAACGCTCTTGTCAAGCGCTCCCCGTGAAATATCTAGAATTCTTGGACGTGCAAACTGATCAACAGTTTCCTTTAGCTCATCATCTTTTGGCGCCGGCTCAAGAACTCTTTTTTGAAGTGCCTTAATACCAACTTTCTGAGCCAATGCAAGCTGTGCTTGACATTGCACTTTAATAGCTTCGTGACCGACTCTGATGGCTTCAATTAAATCCTGCTCAGAACATTCATTAGCTTCTCCTTCTACCATCATAATATCAGCCAGGGTGGCTGCAAGAATGATATCGAGATCGGCATCTTTCAAAGCTTCTCTTCCCGGATTGATTACAAATTCCCCGTCGATACGCGCTATCCTGACTTCAGAAATAGGACCTGCCCATGGAATATCAGAAACCGATAACGCCGTCGATGCCGCTAACGCAACAAGCGCATCAGGCATAGTATCCTTATCGGCAGAGATCAGGTTGATTATGACTTGAGTTTCATTCATATACCCATCCGGAAACAATGGACGAATAGCTCGGTCAACAAGACGCGATGTCAGAATTTCGTAGTCAGATAATCTTGATTCCCTGCGGAAAAAATTTCCGGGGATTCGACCTACAGAAGCAAATTTTTCCTGATAGTCCACAGATAATGGGAAAAAAGGTTGTCCTGGTTTAGCTTCCTTATTGGAAACTACTGTCGCAAGCAACATTGTGTCCCCTAATCGGATCATAGCCGAGCCATTTGCTTGCGCCGCAAGCTTACCCGTTTCCATTATCACCTCCCGGCCATCCGGAAGTAGGAAAGAGTGGGTTATTGGAATTTGAACACCCATAATTTTATTATTTAATTCGTTATTACTTGAAAATCAATTATTTGAAGGAAAAAAACCGAATTTGAAAGGAAAATTACAGGTACTGTG
>JAYUXX010000077.1:0-2143 GCA_043752765.1 Saprospiraceae bacterium
ATTGTATTTTGTAAACCTACTTTAAATTATACAAAACCCTGTTTCCACTTCCGGGCAATTCGCATAGCTGTCTCAACCATATAAGGGTCCCATCCTTCAATCTCCCATGAGGAATTTTTCAATGATGAATCTGCCAGTTGAAGATGCACCCCTTGATAATCTATCCCATTTTCAAGAATAGTAGTCAATTCCATTTGTTGTGCGTAAAGCAAATCGTCCTGGATAGGCGCTCCCGGAGTTATGGCATGTAGAGGCATAAATGAATTTAAATCATGATCAAAGTTTTTGTGATTTTGTATCTCAACAATGTGATCCATTGTATAAAAATCATCCTGAAATTTTTTACGACTTTCTTCTGTCTCTAACCCACTGCCAAGTTGTTCGAGGACAACATATTTAAGGTTTTTACATTTTGGAAGTGTTGATCGTAACAGTTCAAAAACCTCATTCGGGACACTATCGTCATGCGTATCTCTTCGGATTTCTCTTGATGGAATTATTCCTGAAGTTTTCCAACTTCCCCCGGAGATGTGGATCTCCCTCACGCTATCTAATGGATAATAATCGAGGATATCTTCGGTGATGTTAAAGTTTTTCATTTGACAAAAAACGTTATGCAGATCCAGAATAATGAATCCATTCACAGGCTCAATCAGGGATGATAAAAATGCACCATGTTTTTTTACCTCATCAAGCGTATATGAAAACGCAAGGTTTTCAAGACCTACAGGACATTGACACGCCTGATACATGCGCTTAAGCCTGTCAATCCCAATTTGTAGTGTTGAATTCGTAAACGGAATATTCATCGGTGCTCCTTTGTGAAAATCCTCACCCGTCATAAATCCAAAATGTTCGGTGATATGATCAAAACGAAAGTGGTTCGACATTTTTTCGAGATGATCCAGCCATTTTTGCTGTGCTTCAGTCCATCTACCGGAGAACAGAGAAAAGTAAACACCATGACCGATAAGCCGTTTCTGATGACTGAATGTCTCAAGCAATTGAACAAACCAGGAAGGAATGTTTCGGTTCTTGTAAAGCGTATCAAAAGACCATTCCAGAGCTTCTACCTTCTCACCTTCAAAAAGTGGAAGAGAAGCTAACAGCATATTTTGATCCAAATTACAAGCAAGAGAGGAAAGAATCTTTGACATCAGCACCTGGGTATTGGATGCAAATATGCTTGCTTACCTCCAAACCAATTCTTTTTATCCCATTCCACAGGCAGGGCAAGGATCTGGGCGACTGGTTTCATTATTGGCAATACAATCTCCCTGGTGCTCGCAAGTAACATCGTCACAAGAGATGGATACCAAATCAGCAGAACATGCAGCCATCGAACCTGCAGTGATACCCACAAGGATAGAATGAATTAATACTTTAGGAAGTTTCATGAAGTAAGAGTTGATGTTAACAATAGATAACTTAACTTAAGACTAAACGCTTATTTGCAATAAATTTTCAGTACTACCCATATAGACGCCAACGTAATGATGCGGGTTGGGTAAATAATTCATAAAACTTATCCGTCTTTGGTATTTTATCCCCGTTAGTCCTGATGTGCAAAATCAATAAAAACACTTTCCAACGGCCGAACTGTATTTTGCCCGCATTATCTTGACCGAGATGTTTGAATCCCTTTCTCAATCTGAACGCAACATCGCCATTCAGCGTCTTACAGCTCTTTGGGCATTAAATGAATGTGGGCTGGGTGGTGTGCTGCATGCATTCCAATCTCCCTTCACAGGGCTTCTCGTGGGTAGTATAGCTATGATATGCATTGCATTCATTTGTGCACTGGCCGAACACAAGTGGAAAGCTATCATGTCTGCATTAGTTGTTGTACTTATTATCAAAGCACTGGTGAGTCCGCATTCCTCTCCCACAGCATATATCGCTGTCAGTTTTCAGGCTATAGCCGGAGCCCTTATCTACCGGTACATTCCTCATTTGTTGTTCGCATCATTATTATTTGTGAGTTTAGGATTGATTGAATCAGCAATCCAGCGTCTACTAACACTTACCCTTCTGTATGGAAACACGCTTTGGGAAGCCATCAATATCTGGGGTGACCTGGTCACTAAAAAATGGGGGATTATGATACCTGTATCTTCCTCCATTTTGATTATTTACATCTATC
>JAYUXX010000078.1:0-5394 GCA_043752765.1 Saprospiraceae bacterium
GTTAAAGCAGGTGGTGAAAATGTATGAATGGCATGCGGGACACCACCTTGCACATATTACGGGCCTGATCGATAGAATGGGATGGGATAAGTGAAAGGCAGAAAAGGCTGAATAGGCGAAGGGCGGAAAAGAAAAAGATAATATTGCCGTTGTTCGGAGTTTGCTCCAACAACCGCCATAAAACTTATTTTGGATTTTAGATTTGGGATTGTTTTTAAACTCTTACCTTTTTTTGGAGATTAGTTCAACCACAACTCCAATACGTATTCACCGCTAACTTTCAAAAATTCATTTTTAAAAATAGTGTTCACCTGCTTGTGCTTCTTTAGCTGAAGGATTTCTTCCTAAGCGGATAAATGCAAATTGTTTTAATCTGCGACAATAGACACTGAAGGATCTCCATAAGAAAGATATGAGGCTTTCTCATAGTTCATTTTTTAAATATCATTTGCGAAATTTGCGGTTGAAATTCCATACTTGCAAATTCTACAAATTGGGATTGTATTAATCTTCCACACCAAGCAAACATTTCCGAAGTAGCACAAGCGCAGCAATCGATGTGTATTCAATATTGCTGACTCTATCCCTTGTCAATCGCAATAATTTAGCCTTTGTTCCAGTAGGTCCTGCGCATGCAATCCAAATCGTGCCTACCGGTTTATCAGGTGTGCCGCCTGAAGGCCCCGCAATTCCACTTGAGGCAAGTGACCAGGTGACATTCAATTTACTGCGAATACCATCCGCCATAAGTCTCACTACTTTTTCACTTACTGCACCATAACTCAATAATGTCTCTTCAGATATATCGAGTTGTGATGTCTTCATGCTATAGGCATAAGGCACAATGGATCCAATAAAATAATCAGAAGCTCCCGGGATGGCGGTCATTAGATGAGACAGGTACCCACCCGTACAACTTTCTCCGATGCCAATCATTTCTTTCCGGTCTCTCAGCAATTCACCAACGGCTTGTGGCAATGTAGTTTGTCCTAAACCAAAAACAAGATTCCCCAGACGGCTTACAATCATTTCTTGCAATGCATCAATTTGTTCCCGGAACTCAGAACCGTAAGCAGTTAACCGCAAAGTAACCTGGCTAAAAGAAGGGAGGTAAGCAAGTTTTATTTCAGCGGGTAGAGATGCTTCGATATCAGCTATCAACTCCGCTATAACAGTTTCACCTTCACCACAAGTTCTTATTATCCGGTGTTCAACCGTATTGCCCGTAGGTATGAGGTGAATCATTTTTGAGGATAATAAATGCCGCATTTCATGCGGTACACCGGGGACCGAAATCAACATTTTATTTTCAACGTGAAAAAACATTCCGGGTGCTGATCCCTGATCATTGTTAATCACCTCTGCAAGTTCCGGTAAATAGGATTGTTCTTTATGAAGCTCAGTTGGTTCGCGATTAAATCTTTTTAGAATTTCAAGAACCCGTTGCCATGTCTCTTCGTGCCAAACCTTCTGGCAATTGTAGTAAAGACAAAGTGCATCTTTTGTGAGATCATCTTTCGTAGGTCCAAGACCACCGGTAGTGATCACCAGGTCAGCCACAGAGTGACATAATGCGATGCCCTCAACGATCTGATCAATCTCATCACGGATACCCATTTTTCTAGTCACCTTCCAGCCATGAGTATCGAGCCACGCTGCAATCCATGAACTGTTCGTGTCTGCGATTTGTCCGATCATCAATTCATCTCCAATAGTGAGTATGGCAGCGTTCATTCCAGTATCCATTTTATTTCGTGCGAAAAGTATGACCTTATTTTTCCATTCTCCATTTGCAGTACGATTTTCCCTTCCAGATCTACACCCTGAACAACCGCCAAATGTATTTTACCGTTTATGTCAAAGGCATTTGGAAAAGCAATTCCATAAATATGTTTATCGTATTCGGGTTTCCAAGTTTCAATCGTTTGATCCAACAACTTCATTATATGATTTTTAATTGAACCTGCAATTTCTTTGACATCATATTTTCGATTCGTTATCATAAATAGGGAAACTGCATTTGGAATTTCCACAGGAAAATTTGTTTCATTGACATTCATTCCAATACCGATAATACTGTGCTGAACTCTGTATGCACTTAATAAGTTTTCAATTAATATGCCTGCTATTTTTTTATTGTTGATGTAAATGTCATTAGGCCATTTTATCCGGGCCTGAAGAGGTGGGTCGATCATTGATAAGACCTCTACAATAGCCAGACTCACTTTCATGGCCAAATAAGGTAATTCTGCCGTACTCATATTTGCAGGCTGCAAAATGATTGACATAGCGAGATGATTTCCGTTTTGTGCATGCCAGGTCCGACCATATTGGCCGCGCCCATCAGATTGACTTTTCGCAATCAATAAAACCCCGTGGAGTGGCTGACCTGAGCTTAATAGTCTGGCAGCCTCAAGGTTAGTAGAGTCAATCGTTTCGTAGATCCTAAAGTTTTCCATGCAATTGCTAAGAATTCATTAAAGTTTACCATTCCTTAACCTCACCATGTAATGTTTATTAAGGAAATTGGGTTCAGATGGAGGGAAAGTGAATAGAGTTTGCCGAAGGCTCCACAACAATTATCGTACATTTGAATTATATATCATAGAATGGGGTTTAAAGAAGTTAAAGAATTTGTGATCCTTTAAGAAAATCTACATTCTACTCATAAAAAAAGCGAACATTTGGTAAACACTAAAAAGGCCCTTCAGGCCAAAACCGTTAGCCACGGTCTTCCCGATCTGATTATCGACTGTATATCAGATATCAAAGGCAAAAATATCGTTCTTCTTAACCTAACAAAAATAGACGACGCACCGACAGATTATTTTATTATTTGCGAAGGCGATTCTACTACTCAGGTCCGGGGTATTTCTAATAATATCCAGCGACGGTTAAGAGATGAGCAAACGCTTCACCCCGCCCATGTTGAAGGAACCCTGCATGCCAAATGGATATGTATGGACTATTTTGACGTAGTGGTTCATATTTTCTATCCCGAAACCAGGAGGTTTTATGATCTGGAACAGCTTTGGAGTGATGCTGAATTTATCCAGTATCAGGATGTTTGATTAGCTCATCGTCAGGTAAAACCTGATCGTCTATATAACACAACCTTATCTAACAGGTATCCGTTAGTAAGAAGCAAGTAAAAAGCATTTTTAGAAAGAAGTTCAATGAGTGACGAAAACAATAATCAGGAAAAAAAACCTAGTGGGAGATTCACCTTCAATTCATATTGGATCTACGGTAGTATTATCCTGGGGCTGATCATTTTCAACTTGATGTTTTTACAGGAGATGTCCTCTGAAACCATCAATTTCCGGCAGTTTAGCGAAATGGTGAAAGCGGGAGATGTTGAAAAGCTGGAAGTGGTCAATAAGAAAGATGCCCGCATTTACATCAGAAAAGAGGCCCTTAATAAACCTCAATACAGTAAGCTGAAGGAAAGTGCAATGAGTAAAACGAAACCTCATTACATATTCAATATAGGTCCACCGGAATCTTTCGCAAGTCAGATTGCAGCTCTGAATGCTGAAGTAGGCCCGGAGCTGACTGTATCACCGGAGTATATTGATAAGGAAAACTGGATGGGCCCACTGATGGGTTGGCTGATCCCTATTTTCTTATTTCTGGGATTGTGGATCTTCATGATGAGAAGGGTTTCAGGAGGTGGAGGTGGACCCGGGGCCCAAATATTTAATATAGGCAAGAGTAAAGCGACGCTTTTTGAGAAGGATCAAAAAGTGACGGTGACGTTCGCCGATGTTGCAGGTTTAGATGAAGCAAAGGAGGAAGTCATGGAAGTCGTTGACTTTTTGAAGCATCCGAAAAAATATACCTCGCTAGGAGGGAAGATTCCAAAAGGCGTATTGCTTGTAGGTCCTCCGGGAACCGGAAAAACGTTGCTTGCAAAAGCTGTGGCAGGTGAAGCTGCAGTTCCTTTCTTTTCAATTTCAGGGTCTGACTTTGTCGAAATGTTTGTTGGAGTAGGAGCCTCACGTGTGCGGGACCTCTTTAAACAAGCAAGAGAAAAAGCTCCTTGTATTGTATTCATCGATGAGATAGATGCGATAGGAAGAGCGCGTGGACGTAATGCATTTCAGGGCGGTAACGATGAGCGTGAGAATACACTTAATCAATTGCTTGTGGAAATGGACGGGTTCAGCACTGACAAGGGGGTAATCCTGATGGCGGCTACGAATCGCCCGGATATCCTTGATCAGGCACTGATGCGTCCGGGACGTTTTGACAGGCAGATTGGATTAGAAAGACCGGATCTTGCGGGCCGGGAAGCTATTTTTAAAGTGCATTTGAAAACGATAAAAACGGGGCTTTCGGTTGATCCGAAGATATTGAGTGAAATGACTCCAGGGTTTGCAGGTGCAGATATCGCGAATGTATGTAATGAGGCTGCTCTTGTAGCTGCCCGAAGAAATAAAACGGAAGTAGATCTGGATGATTTCAATCATGCCCTTGACCGGGTGATTGGAGGACTCGAGAAGAGAAACAAAGTGATTTCTCCGGAAGAAAAAGAGATAATAGCTTATCACGAAGCCGGACATGCAATTTGTGGATGGTTCCTTGAGCATGCATCTCCATTGGTAAAAGTTACCATAGTGCCTCGTGGAGTAGGGACATTAGGGTTTGCCCAATATCTTCCGAAAGAAGAATACATCACCCGCACAGAGCAGTTGCTCGATCGTATGTGTATGGCCCTTGGAGGCAGAGCTGCTGAGAATGTTGTTTTCGGCAAGATTTCAACAGGTGCACAAAGCGATCTTGATCACGTGACGAAGATGGCGTATAGCATGATCTCGGTTTATGGTCTGGATGAAAAGGTTGGGAACGTTTCATTTTATGGAATGTCACAGGACCAGTTTCAAAAGCCTTATTCCGAAGACACTGCAATGCTTATAGACGAGAGGGTTCGGATTATGATCGATGGCCAGTATGAACGTGCCCAGAAATTATTGAAGGAACACAAATCAGAACTTGAAAATATGGCAAGGGCACTTCTTGAGAAAGAGGTTCTGCATAAGTCAGATGTTGAGAGAATGATTGGTCCACGGCCTTATCAGAATAAAGGTCACATTGGGAAAGATGAGGATCCGCAGACGAATCCGGTTGATCAGGGAAATAATCTTATTCCACCGATTCCAAATCTTGCTCCGGCACCTGAGGATATGGAAAATATTTAGTTCTCTTAAGCCTCTTGGATTTAGCCGTTTTACTGGAAATTAGGCTCTTACGGTTATAAGATTTGAAGTGGATTGATCATTATGTGGTCAATCCACTTCAGTAAGATGGTAATCCGAAGCCCAAGAAGTCTCACTAAAAAACCAAGAGTTTTTTGTCAACCTATCAAGGTTCGAGCAGTTGGGGAATTTCCTG